>DUKX01000059.1:990-2996 GCA_013329085.1 Methanofastidiosum sp.
TCCATTATGTCATCCCCTAGCCTAGAGAAATCAGCAGAAAGAATGGAAGGTGCAAGTTTTGCCATGAGATTAAATCTCCTTATGCTCTACCTTTTTCCAGTCACACATAAACTTTTCAATGCCTATGTCAGTTAGAGGATGTTTGATAAGTTTCATCAATACATCATAAGGTACTGTCGCTATGTCTGCGCCCATTAGAGCTGCCTGTAATACATGGATTGGATGTCTGATACTTGCAATTATGACTTCAGTTTCAAAAGAATAGTTCCTGTATATCTGCTGGATCTCTGCGATAAGATTCATGCCGTCATTTGAAATATCGTCCAGTCTCCCCACAAAGGGAGATATGTATGATGCACCTGCTTTTGCAGCCAAAAGCGCTTGAGTAGCAGAAAAGATAAGTGTGACATTAGTCCTCACACCTTGCCCCGATAACTCCTTCACTGCTTTTAATCCTTCCTTTGTAATTGGAACCTTTATTACAATATTCTTGTGAATGTCAGATAATTTCAGCGCTTCTTCGATCATTCCCTTATAATCAGAGCATGTAACTTCAGCTGATATTGGCCCATCGACAATTTTACATATCTCTAAGATTATATCTTTGAAAGGTTTCTTCTCCTTAGAAATTAGCGAGGGATTAGTTGTTACCCCTTCAATTAATCCCAGACTCGCAGCTTCCCTTATCTGTTCAATATTTGCAGTATCCAAAAAAAACTTCATTTTATCTCCTCTATAATAATTATAATTATCTTTTCATTGTTATAACGTTTTTTGACAGTTTATATATTTCATCTGATGTAAGATTATATATCTGCATTAAAAGTTCGTAATCTCCGCTTTGGGCAAATGTGTCTTTTATTCCACATCTTAGTATTGGAACTGGATATTCCTCAGAGAGTATTGATGAAACAAGTGCGCCCATACCGATATAGATATTATGCTCTTCAGCTGTGACAACGCACCCTGTTTTTTTTGCGGATTTAATGATGCCTTGCCTGTCAATTGGTTTTAAAGTGCTTAGATTTAATACACCAGCAGAAATACCTTCCTTCTGAAGTTTCTGCGCCGCCTCAAGTGATTTTGATACCATTACACCAGATGCTATTATTGTGACATCATCCCCGTCCATTAATGTCATGGCTTTTCCTAGCTTGATCTCATCTTCGCTTTCAAATACATTCGAAACTTTACTCCTCCCAAGCCTTACATATGTTGGGCCTTTTTCTAAAGAGATTTCTCTTATTGTCTTCCTAGTCTCAAATGTATCGGCCGGCACCATGACCTTCATGTTTGGAAGCGCACACATGAGTGAAATATCTTCAATCATCTGGTGAGATACGCCGTCTTCCCCAACTGTAATACCTGCATGAGTTGCAACAATCTTCACGTTCGTCTTAGGGTATGCAACAGATTGCCTTATCTGATCGTAGACTCTCCCTACTGCAAACATGGCAAATGATGAAGCAAAAACAGTTTTTCCAGTGGTGGCAAGCCCTGCGGCAATTCCTATCATGTTCTGTTCAGCTATCCCGATATTAAAAAATCTGTCAGGGAATTTCTTTCCAAACGAGGAAGTTTTTGTCGATGAGGATAGGTCAGCATCAAGAACTACTAAATCCTTTCTTGTCTCTCCAAGCCGAGATAGCACCTCACCATATGCATCCCTTGGAACTCCAAAGCCCGTCATGAAATAGCCTCCAGATCTTTCATAGCTATCTTAAATTCCTCGTCTGTTGGTGATTTACCGTGGAATGATACATTGTTCTCCATAAATGACACGCCCTTCCCTTTGACAGTATGCGCAATTATAATCTTCGGTTTATCTGTGATCTTTAGTCCTTCGTTTATAGTTTCAATTATTTCCCGGATGTTATGTCCGTCAATCTCATAAACTTGCCAGTTGAATGCTATTAGCTTGTCTTTTAATGGCTCAAGCGCCATGACCTTTTCTGTAGGCCCATCTATCTGCAGCATATTCCTATCGATTATTGCAGTGAGATTTC
>DUKX01000216.1 GCA_013329085.1 Methanofastidiosum sp.
TGATATGATGGGTAAGAGCAAGGGATCAGTGAAGGGTGTCCTGACCTGTTACGTGCAGCAATGGTTTGCAAGGCCCCTTTGGGACGAGACCTCAATATCATCCCAAGTCATTTTGCTGATGTATTGAGTGAAATTGTTTCGATCCAAGTAAATCCCCAGTTTCCGATCGCTATATCGTAGATTCAATAAATTACCTCAGGACTAACAATGTTAGCAACTGCTTTTATTGAGCTGATATCAGGGTAAGAGGGGATCAGTAGTTTATAACGCCTTGAACAGGTAACATTTGAGGTCAGAGATGAACTGACTAATTTTAAGTAATTTCTGAATGGAAACTTTGAATCATAATATGAATAAGCAGTAAACGCCTCCCAGAGATCATAGTAATTCCAATACTCTGCATAGTTATTGTAGATCATCGAATTGTAAATCTCTGTTTCAGTTATATCAGTAATGTGCGCACTATCAGTATCTATGTCTCTCAATAGAAGGAAAAGGGAATGTATTTTGGCCTTTTCTGCAATATACGCGGATTTCGTTGGCTTATTCCATAACAGGTATATCAGAGACCGGATTTTTTCAGAGAGTGTATTCAACTCCTTTATCGATTCGTTGCGTGACATTTCATAATCAAATAAACAAACGTTTTTTGGAAAGGCATATGCAAATTCGTCGTACAAAATTATTTTGTCATCGCCAAGATACCGTGCTCCCTTTTGGTTTATTAAGCTTTTAATAATCGGAGTCTTCCCAGATCCACTCCGACCGATAAAGATTGAAGCACCCTTTGATGTTGTGATAGCACCAGCATGTAACAACACTTTACCATTCAACAGGAGTAAGTATTCTATTAGTGGCTCTAATATAAGCAGTTGAGGCCGGTAGCATGGAAGAAAAATATCGATTTTTCTTTGCTTGATCCAGTTAAATTTCACAACAAAACTGTTTTCCGAAACCATTTCGATTTCGACTTCATATTCGGATCCAGCAGATGCTCTCCGAAAATAGATATATTTATTAGCAATTTCATAATTTCTAAAGATTATATCACATTTTACTTTTTTCCTGTCGAACTTACCTATCGAAAATGTAATATCTGGTTCAATAATGGATGGCACCTCAAAATACTCGAACGGAAAATTTATCCCACTGTAGTACCGATGGGTTTTAGGATGCTGTAGTTTAATTGTTAAAAAGCCATGAATATCAAGATACTTTTCACACAGGTTCATAATATTTCACCCAGCCAAGAGTTCACTTTTTCATACTCATCTTTGGGATAGCGTACGAGATAAGCCTCAATTTTTTGGGGCAAATTATGAGAGAGCAAACCTAAATAGTTATTTATATAGTCTAAGAACAGGTTCTCCGGATAAACTGTCGAATAGTTAAATATCTCTCTTAATAATGGTTTGTCTTCATATGTTTGATTTATTTGAAACTTCAGCATAAGTTCATCCCTATCAATCTGGGAAACCTCAAACATATGCGATGGTTGTAAGAAAATAATTTTTTTGATTTTTACTGCTTCGTGAGCAATAACATCATCTGAAAAGGCATCCTTTGACTTCAGAGAGAATAACATTCCCACATAATTATTAGAGATCATTTTAAATATCTTATTAAGATGGATAACTAGTTTTGCTTTATTACTAATGTATGGCATGATATATTCTTTGGTGTTATAATCAAGACCTGGACATTCTAAGAAAGGATGGGCAAATCCATTTTTTACGAAAATCCTATCATCCCCAATTAAGTGATAGCCTAATTTGAGACAATAGAATGCAAAGGATGATTTCCCCGCCCCTCCAGGACCTGTAAATAGTATTGCAGAACCATCTTTTGCAACTGCCGAGGAATGTAGATTCGAGTAACCCCTATGGAACAAGAGGATATTGATGATGTAATCCAATAGTAACTGATGAATCACTCTTGAAGCAAAGATATTTGGGTTAACATTAACTTTCATTGAGAGACCATCGATTAGCATGTCATAGGAAAAGTAAGCGCATTTATATCGCTTGTCACCAAAAAAATAATTGTTGCTTACCCCAAATTTGTTGTTTTCAAGCAGTATTCTTGCATTATTCTTAAACTGTGAAATGTTTATTATTAGATCAGGGGATTTCTGTTCATCGATTAAAAAATTTGCGTAATCTTTAGTAAAAAGATCAATGAAGCCGTAAATCCAATTTCTGTGATCGACATACTTTATGGATAGAGCATCATACAAGGAATAATAGCTAGTTCTCATTCTTTTGCACTCCAAGAGTTTCTTTCATGTATACGCTCTCAACTTCCTTTACGATTACAGCCCAATTTAGAGATTTTTTAACTAATTGTTGACAAGTATAAGCGAACTGGACTCGTAACTGATTGTCAGAAATTACTTTCTTGATCGCCTGATACAATTCTGTTTCATCATAACTTGTGTTATACCCAACTTGCCCATCGATCCAGTCTAAATAATCACCACCATCTGTTGTAACAATAGGAAGACCGCAGGCACAAGATTCGATAAAAGTTATAGGAAAACCGTAAAATCGAGGGGTTACAAAGACTGTTGAGTCAATGAAGGCCGAAAGTTTCTGTTTTTCAGAGACATAGTCGATGAACAACACATCATCCTCGAGATCATTTGATTTAACTAATTGTACCAATGATCTTTTGTAACCATCATCTGACCCTGCAATTACCAAGATTACGTCTTCAAACTCGTTTAAAATCAACTTATATGCCCTAATTAAGAGATCTATCCCTTTTGTTTGATCAATTCTACCAACATATAGTATAATTTTCTTGTCCTCAGGAATACCATAGAAACGTTTAAAAGATCCCCGTTCAGGCAGATCTTGATAATCATTGGCGTTGACACCATTTGGGATGATTACCACCTTAGATGCTTCAACGCCCATTCTGATATGGGAATTTTTTTCGCTTTGAGATAGTGCAATGTATTTTGATGTACCCCCTAAGATGGGGGGGAGAAATATCACATCAAATAATTTTTTCAAGATCTTATGGCTCCCGATCCTTTCGAGGGAGCCATGAGCCTGCATTACTACAGGAATACCATACTTTTTCGCATATTTTATGACAAGTAAATTTTGATAGTTTCTTACCCCGTTTATATGTACAACGTCAAAAGTTTCAAGATTTTGATCAAGCCACTCACCCATATCTTTTGTATAATAAAATTGACCAAAGTTCCATTGTACTTGGAATGGGATGACAGTCACACCAGTTTTTGTCAATTCACCTACGTATTCTTGTTCAAAGTGATAATTTGAGCAAATAATTGTTACTTCATGACCTCGTTGTTGGAGGCTCTTGGAGAGATTACGTATTACGTAAGATCCCCCTCCAGATCTCGAGAAAAATCTATGTGTAACCTGCAATATCCTCATAGCCAATCACCTAAGTTTAACATTAAACGTATTTGTACGGCCGGAATCCGAAATACGACTTACAACACATCTGGCACTAATTAGTAGATCCCTTGCAATTCGCCCTTGCAATTCGATTTGCTCCTAAGGTAGTTTATGAAAACCCAGATAGATTTAGCCATTCCCCTTAATTCGTGTAACCCACCCCTACCACAGATATTTTTTACTGCCACCAGTATATACTCAGGGCTTAAATAATACTCCTTTAATGCCCGATCAACATATACTTCAATATCTCGACTGGTAAAGTTGGGATACGAAATTATGCATTTTTGGAACCCATCTTCATTTAAGGAATGCTCTAAGTTGTCTACAAGGAGGTAGCCTTCACTTTTTGTCCAGTTATAAAATGCAGTACCCGGCATTGGAGTTGCAACTGCAACCTGAAGTAAGTCAGGCTTAATTACCTTGATTATCTTTATAGTATTTTCTGCTGTGTCTTTTGTTTCTCCCGGGAAGCCAATTACGAAGTCTGCTAAAACTTTTAATTTTGCTTTCTTTGCATCGCTTGTAAAACTGACTAACTGATTTACTGTCGTCCCCTTCTTTATGTGCTGCAATATTTCGTCATTTCCTGACTCATACCCCACATCAAGTAAGCGGCATCCTGCCTCTCGCATCGTTTTCATCGTTTCGTAATCAAG
>DUKX01000193.1 GCA_013329085.1 Methanofastidiosum sp.
ATATCTCATATTCGTGTTAAGCGCCGAAAATTAGGTGAATTTGAGTGGTTATATTTAAAAGAAATTCCAATTAATTCTGTAGAAGATTTAACCTTTGTTATAACCGATAATCTAAACAAACACGGCGAAACATATGAATATGCGTTTGTTCCAACCTTAAACGGTATTGAGGGGAACTATATCACGGGCAGTATCGAGTCAGAATTTGAAGGCGTATTTATATGCGATTTAGATTCAATATATAAATACTATGCAGGAGTATCCTATGGNNCAAAGAGGGTCTGTATCAGGCACTATAACTCAAGAAAACTTTGACGACACCAGAGTAATCGACCGAATTGCAACGGTTAAGTATCGTAAAGAACTTTTAGACTTTTTAACTAATAAACGTGCGAAAATTTTAAAAGACTGGAATGGTAATCTGTGGCTCATGATAATCTCTGGTAGCCCGACAGTATCTTATGATAGTAGTTTTGGCATGGGTATTGCCGACGTTGGATTTGAATATGTTGAACTTGGAAATGCAGAAAATCAGCGTGATTTATATAATGCAGGATTAGTAGATTCACCGACAACGGGAGGCTGATGATATGGCAACACAACAGAATTATAACACAGCCAAACAAAATGTAAGGAATTTAAGAGTTAAGATTGATTTGCTCAATTTTAACTTCCAGACAGTAGATGCAATTGAAGGTAATGTAATATCGGGTTCAATTAATATTGATGCTAATAGCGACATACGCCGCACTTGTGATATCTCATTAGTTGTAACAGATGCCTCGTTTAACGTGACTGAAGGTGGCAAGATTTGGATGGATAAATATATTCAAATTTATACTGGTATTGATGATATTAGAACGGGCGAAACCGATTGGATTAATCAGGGAATATATATCATCAATGCTCCGTCGCTCCAATTCGATGCAGTAACAGATACTTTATCGTTTCAAGGATTAGACCTTATGGCGAAGTTGACTGGCGCACGAAATGGATTTATGGATGATATCACAACTACAATCACAACAGGGTCATCTATACGAACTGTAATGATTGAAACTTTACAGAACTTCACTCAATTCACAAGATTTGCCATTGAGGACAATCCGCAGAAAACTCCTTACGACATGGTGTTTGAAGTCGGTAGTACAGTATATGATATTTTATCTCAACTAAGAGACATAACTCCCAATTATGAGATATTTTTTGATGTTGACGGAACATTTGTATATCAGAAAATACCAACGGGTGAAAACGACCCCGTAATTGCAGATAATGATTTGTGGGATGATATCTTAATCAGTGAATCTACTGATGTAAATTTTGACGAAGTTAAGAATAGGATTATAGTATTGGGCAGAGCGCACGACCCTGACCATTTTGGTTCAGCAACATTAGTCGGCAGTGAATATCAAGTAACAATTGCGACAATTGGTGTTCTTGAAACTGATATGATAATTGGGTTCACTACAACTGCACTTGCTACAAATCCTACACTTAAAATAAATTCACTTGCCGCAAAACCACTTGTAAACGAAGATGGAACTCCCGCAGTATTGCCTGATGCAGAGGCATTTTATATTGTAAGAGTTTTATCTAATGGTAATTTTTTATATATGGGCAGGCAACAAATTCGTGCCGAAGCATCGGATACCAACCCAAATAGTCCATATTATATAAATGGAAGTATTGGTGAGATTCTATTGCCACTATACGGCGGCGAGTATGATAATATTGTAACTGATGACCTTGCGGGGCAAAGAGCAAGATATGAACTTTGGCTAAGAACACGTATGAACGACAGTATAAACTTAACTTGTGTTCCTGCATACTTTTTAGACGTTAACCAAAAAATATCATATGCACGAATCGGCACGACCACACCATTAGAATACCTTATGAAGTCAATTAGTTTTGACTTGTCCGAATCTGGAACTATGAGTATAGAGTGTATTAGATTTTATGCTGAATATCCAGATATTTAAAATAGAAAGGAGTTGATGTGAATGAGCGTAACATACCCGGATTTATCAACGTCGTTCCCTGAATCCATAGATGTGCTGACTTCATTTTTAAATATTTTAGCCACCGACGGCACTCTTGTCAATCAATATCAGACCGCAATGAAGGCAGGGGACTTGGCGACAGCACAAGCAATCTTAGCGCAAATTCCAAATGCTAGTCAAAAAGTGCTGACCGCAGATAAACTAAACAAATATAAAGATGCAATAATTGCACTTGAAAGATTCTGGACAACCGATATTGAACCATATATTGACACTAAACAAACCGAATGGGAGAATACTATCGACCTGTTTAGTTATATCGGTGAATATAATCCATCGGTGCAGTATCAAAAGAATAATCTAGTAGATTATACGTCTTTAGGCATCAAAATGATATATATATGCACTGCTACGCCGCCTATCGGAACTGCACCGACCAATACATCCTATTGGCGAGTTTTGACCATACAAGGAGTCAAGGGAGACTCAGGAGTGGGCTTATCGTTTGTGTTTGCATGGAGCGCCGCACAAGCATATGCGTTGCAAAATGTAGTATCATATGAAAATGCTCTTTGGGGCTGTATTCAGGCTAATACTAATCAGCCGCCATTTGACGGTTCAACATATTGGCAGTATGTTGCAAGTTTAACAGGAGAAAAATATCCTGTACAATCAACTGCGCCTCCGGGCTTATCAACAGGTGCGTTGTGGTTTCAAACATTATAAAAGGGGGAGATATAAATGATAGGCACTATGCCAAAGAGTCAAGATATACATTTATCTGACGCAGGATTAAGAAGTCAAT
>DUKX01000050.1:0-2679 GCA_013329085.1 Methanofastidiosum sp.
GTATCTGATATACTGTAAATTGCATCATTTATGACTCATCTGCTATAAAATCAATCACAACATCTGATAAACATTAATATTATTTTTTAAGTCTTTAGGATAATATTGATTTTTTCGCAAAAAAATAATCGAGAAATTGAAAACAAATCTATAGATAAAATAGTGCTCCGGCTGGGATTTGAACCCAGGTCTCAAGCTCGAGAAGCTCGAATGATTGGCCGGTCTACACCACCGGAGCTTTATCAATCCATTAGCCATATACTTAAAAAATTTACGGTTTATTGTTCAAAGATAGTTTTATAAGTTTCTTAAAAGTAAACAATTTCACCGGTGGCCTGATGATTACATTGGAATATATGATTTATGCGACGTGTTTTTGCCTTATTTTTGGAGGTCTTTCTTTTAAATTTAGGGCTGTTGATCTTTCTGGATTTATTGCCGGCGTTTTTGTTGGAATTCCAATTATTATTTTTGGCGGATTTAAGTTTTTTTTCATCTTGGCATTCTTTTTTATAACTGCTTCAATAGCTACAAAATTCAAATATGAAGAAAAGAGTAGAAAGGGTGTTGCTGAGAAAAACAAAGGTGCAAGAAGCTACATTAATGTATTGGGAAATGGTATTGTTGCCTCTTTTTTTGCAGTTTTGTACTATGTTGGCCCTATCTATTTTAACCTAAATAGTAATATATTCTTACTTGGTTTTCTTGGTGCATTGGCAACTGCAGCTGCAGATACTGCCGGAGGAGAGATAGGAAGACTTTCTCATTATAAACCAAGACTGATAACTAATTTAAAAGTTGTAGAAACTGGTTCTGACGGAGGAGTAACTCTTTTAGGGGAATTGGCTGAACTTATTGTTGCTTTTTTAATAGGGATAGCAGCATATTTTGCAGGGCTTGGAGATGCACGCATGATACTAATCACAGGTGTCGCAGGATTTATAGGTGCAAACATTGATAGCATAATAGGTGCAACATTTGAGACGTGGTATGACTTTTTTGGCAACAATCATACGAATATTACGGCCACTATTGCCGGAGGAATTTTAGGTTCTGTTCTACACTTTTTTTAAGGCTTAGTTATTTTTGCCATGAACAGTCCATTGGTATTATGAACGTGGGGAAGTGATCTTCGGCATAATAGAATTTCATCAGATAGTTTTCTTCCAAATACTTCGTTAAATCCTTTTTCAAGTGGAATACCGTTAATATCAGCATCAATCTTTAATAGTTTTATGTCAAAATTATCTAAAGCCCATTGCACAACAAATTCGTTTTCTTCTGGTTCTAGGCTACATGTTGTATAAAGAAGAGTGCCACCACTTTTTAAACTTTGAATAGCTGCTTTTAGAAGTTTTTTCTGAATTTCACTTAAGAAAATTACATCGTGAGTACTCTTTAAAGATTTTCTCAAACTGTCCTTCCTCATTATACCACTGCCCGTGCAAGGCGCATCTAGAAGAATTTTATCTGGGCTATCCTTTATTTTTGTTATCTCTTCCCCATTCAAATTAAAGACGGCAATATTCAAGCACCCTAATCTAGTAATATTATTCTTGAGGGCAGAAAGTCTTCTCCTGTTTATATCAAAAGCGTAGATCAAACCCTGATTCTCCATCATTGCAGAAAAATGAGTTGTCTTCCCGCCAGGAGCAGCGCACATATCTATTACAAAATCATTTTTATCTGGTGAAAGAATAGGAGAAACAATCATTTCAGCAACGCCTTGAATGTAAGTATATCCAAGGAGATTTTCTTGAGTAGAAGAAATTGAAAACTTAGATTCTTCTATAATAAAACCAAAATCATTAATATTTTTTAATACAAATCCATTTTCTGTTAGTCTTTCGTACAGTTCGTCTCTTGATATTTTTAGAGTATTAACTCTAATTGAATCCTTGTTCTCTGTTTCATTGGCCGCTATGAACTCGGGCAGTTTCTCACCAAACATTTCATTATATCGCTTGAGATTGTCAAAGCTATACCCGTACTCTCTCGCTATGTCGCTTAACTTCATCAAATCAACAAACATATAAAATACAATCACATTAAAATAACTTATGCTTGAACTCGAGATGAAGGCTAAGATAGACAAGTATACAAGAGGAAGAATTGATCAAATATTAAGAAAAGCAGAGTTTCTTGAAGAAAAAGTCGAAGAAGACACATATTTTTCTTCGCCTATACGAGATTTCAAAGAAACAGACGAGGCTTTACGGATAAGATATTCGGGTGAAAATGCTATTTTAACATATAAAGGGCCAAAACTAGATAAGCTATCCAAATCAAGGGAAGAGTTTGAGGCATTTGTTTCGGGAGATATAGAGGAAATCCTTCAAAAACTTGGATATAAAAAGATATTAAATGTAAGAAAAAAAAGAAAAGTATACCTGTATAAAGATTATACCGTGTCAATAGACGATGTTGAAGATCTTGGAGAGTATATTGAAATAGAACTAAAATCAGAGAATCTTCAAGATATTAAAAGAATAGAAAATCTATTTGAGATCCTTTTTCTAGAAAGTGAAAGAAGGTCCTATCTTGAACTATTGCTTTTGAAAAAAAAATAAATTAATATATTTTAAATCCTTCTTTAGAAAGGACCTTATTTGCAAGTTCAATGTTGTCCACTTTTAGTACCAGTATCTTTTCATTGTTAATAAATCCAAAGCCGAGTGC
>DUKX01000050.1:2813-4386 GCA_013329085.1 Methanofastidiosum sp.
TATCTTCAAGCGTTTCACCTTTTCTTTGTCTGGATGAATGGTCCGGTCAATGTTTCTTTTAGAACTTTCTCGGATGGATTCTTTGTAACAAGACTTACGACGATCATTGTTATTACAGCTAAAACGAAGCTGTACATACTAAAGTGCATTGGTAATTTCACTATGAACTGGTGGACAAATCCAAAGGCTATTGCAGTTGAGAATCCAACGGCCATCGATGCAAGTGCCCCTTCTCTTGTAGCTCTCTTCCAGTAAAGCCCAGCAATTAAAGGCATTACAAATGTTGAAAGCATTACTCCTATTCCTATCCAGATTACTAGTGCTAGGAGTTGTGCTGGTTTTACGGCAAGGTAAAGTCTTAATGCTGCGGCAACTATAACTACTGCCCTGCTAACTGCGGTGATCTTTTTATCATTGGCTTTTGGATTTATTAGATTTTTATAGATGTCCCAACTCACTGAAGTTCCTATTGTAAGCATGAGTCTGTCTGTAGTTGACATTACCGCCGATAAAACCATTACGGCAAACAAAGGCCATACAATTGAAGGCAATGCATAGTTAACTGCTGCCACAAAAGAATAATCTGCATAAGGAACGCTAATAATTCCATCTGATACCATTGTCTTTGCTCCAAATCCAACAATCTTTACTAGGTACATTATTACAACGTATATCCCAAATGCTACAAAAGGTGCAAATTTAAAGTATTTGTCCTTTTTAACAGCAAGTACATTGTTAACGATATGTGGGGCAGATCCAAGTCCTATTGCCAGTAGGAAAAAGAACGATACTAGATATAATGGTGTCATAAATGCATAACCTGCATATGGTGGGTGCATCTGTGGATAAGCAAGATTTACCATGTTTGGATCTATAGACGCCAATACTGTGTTTATGTGTGTAAGTCCTCCAGCCGCCTTTATAACTAAGGGGGCTACTATAAGAACTCCACCTATAATGAACGCTCCTTGAATCATATTTGTCCATGAAACTGCATATAGCCCACCCAATGTCACATACATTAAAACTATTATGCCAGCTATTAGAAGCGCTTCAGTATGAGTTATACCAAAAAGCCATACAAGGACTATACTTATTGCCGTGTACTGACCAACAAGATATATACCGCTTGTAACAACTACTGCAAGGCCTGAAAGTGCCCTCATCAGCTTTGGGCTGTAAAATCTGTGTGCAAAATAGTCTTGAACAGTCATATAGCCCATCTTTTCAGAAATTTTGTGCAATTTTGTTCCGTAGAACAATATACAGATTGCAGCAGTCAATGGGACAAATATCTGCTCCCATATGCTAGGCCATCCTGCAGTATATCCTAGTCCTGCAACTCCCAATATCGTCATACCACTTGTTGTAGAAGCAACAATTAATATAACAAAAAACCAAAATCCTAAACTCCTCCCAGCTACTATGTAATCTTCACTACTCTTTACTTTCCTAGATGCCCAGGCACCTATTGCAAGCATCGCAATAAAGTAGATTACAACTAGGGAGGTCGTCATTATTGATGCCATTATTTATCCTCCTCCGCTTTATATTTAAATCCCCAAAACAAAAG
>DUKX01000189.1 GCA_013329085.1 Methanofastidiosum sp.
AAGAGATATGCAATAATAGATCAAGAAAACCATATAGTAACTAAAGGCCTTGAAGTGGTAAGAAGAGATTGGGCTGAAATAGCAAAAAAAACGCAAGAAGCTGTACTAAAAACCATATTAGAAGGCAAAGGGCCCGAAAAAGCGGCTGAAATTGTCAGAAAAACTACCCAAGAGCTTGTAGAAGGTAAAATCCCATTAGATTCCCTTATTATATATACTCAACTAACGATGCCAATTTCAAGCTACAAGCAAATAGGACCTCATGTAATTGTAGCAAAACGCATGAAAGAAAAGGGAGAAGACGTTAGAGCAGGTTCAATGATATCTTTTATCGTTAAAAACGGAGATGGAATGGTTAGGGATAGGTCTTACGATGTTGAATCTTTCAAGAAAGCAGGATACAAATATGATGCTGAATACTATATGGATAATCAGGTTTTACCTGCAGTTATGAGAATTCTGAAAGGATTTGGGTATACCGAAGAAAGTCTTAAATTTTCTAAAAACAAACAGATGACTCTTGGAGATTACTTCTAGTATTAATTAATTCTTGTACTCTTTAATGAACATGTTTCATATTTATGTTAACTATATTATGCTTAATATTTCTTGGATTTCCTTTTGTTAAAGCAATCTCTACAATAAATAGGCCTTATTCCATCTGGTTTGAAAGGAACTTTGGTCATGTTACCACATTCAGAACAGATGGCTTCGTGCATTTCTCTTGATTCTCCTCGGAAACCCTCTACTCTTTTTTCACTCATTATAGGATGCCTCTTTTATTTGAATATTCGTCTATACTATAGTGAAAAAATATATTTAAATTTTACTGATAATCCTAAAGTTCAAAACGAGTACTTTAACTATATGATTTATTTTTATTAATCTCGTGAAGAATTATTCTTTTTAACTTCTTCTTTGTTTTGTAGTCATGTATAACATTAACTCTTTTCATGCTCTTGGGTTCTATCCCTGTCCAGTATATGCAGGTTGAGTTTGTCATAGGCGTTGGAGTAAAAACTTGAAAACTTTCGATATTGGACAAATGAATTATTTTTTCTTTCAATTTCATTATTTCTTTCTCATCGTCTCCAGGATGGCCAACCATTAAATAATATTTAAGAAATTGTTTTTTATCTTTGTTAATACTTTGAAAAAAAGAAACGAACTCATCAAATCTAGAGTTATCCTTATTCATATACGATAAAACTTTTTTAGAAAAATGTTCTGGCGCTATTTTCAGGCATCCGGATATGTGGTGTTCTGAAAGGACTTTTATATATTCTTTATTCTCTATTGCAAGGTCATATCTTATACCACTTCGGACAAATATCTTTTTTATACCCTTAATCTCTCTGGCTTTTTTAAGTAGTGAGATTAATTTTTGGTGGCTTCTATCTAATTTTTTACAGTTGATGCAATCCTCATCACATTTGTCATTACAGTCCATTCCGTACATATTTGCAGAAGGGCCCCCTAGGTCGTCTATATATCCCTTAAAATCAGGGTGGGAAACTAGAGATTCTATTTCCCTTAATATTGAATCTTCACTTCTTGAAATGATCTTATCCCCTTGATGAAGCTTTAGTGAACAAAAGTTACAGTTACCAATGCAACCTCTATGGCTGACAACGGAGAATTTTGCCATTTTTAAAAGAGACTCTGGGTGAAGCCTTCTTGTATAAGGCAAAGAGTATATCCAATCTAGATCTTCAGTAGAGTAATTGGGATAAGAATATTGAAGGAGATAATTATTATCGTAAGGTTGTGCTAAATTTTTTTTATTTGATAATGCCTTTTGCATCTCACAAAATTTCAAAGGATCTTCTTTTACCTCTTTGAAAGATGGGAGTATTTCAAATCCTTCATCTAGCTCTTTACTTATCACACAGGTTCCTGAAATTCCTTTAAGGCTCAATTTTTTTTTAGATCTTTCTGCTATTTCAAGGATTTGTTTTTCGCCATTACCATATACTAAAATGTTGGCTCTTGAATCGAAAATAATGCTTCTCCGGATATCATTATCCCAATAATCGTAGTGGGCGAATCTTCGCATAGAAGCTTCGATACCGCCTATCACAATTACTACTGACTTGAAGTATTCTCTAATTCTGTTACAATAAACTATCAAAGCTCTGTCCGGTATCAAAGATAAGTTCGAATGAGGGTCATCTGACCTTGTTTTTTTCAAAGGAGTATAATTATGTAACATACTGTCTATCGAGCCAGAAGTCACAGCAAAAAATAATTTTGGAGGTCCAAGTTTCAGGTAATCTTCTTTTGTCAAAGGCTTTTCTATAATGCCAACTTTGTACCCTTTACTTTCTAGGACTCTTGAGATAATACCTGAAGGGGATAGGGGATGGTCATCATGATATTCTGCAGTAATCAGTATAATGTCAAAATTTTTTCCTGATTTAGATATCACAAAAATCCCCCTCAAACGTTGTTGATTAGTAAGAATTAATTTGATATGTATTTAAGTTCTCTCCAGGGGTATCTTTAGTAAAATCATTAAGTAAATCTTTTCCTATAATTTTATGCATTTTACTATTATTTTAACTTCAAAAAAATGATATTCTTTCTTTCATTTGTCTATTACAATCAAAATCTTTTTATTGAAAGTGAACCTAATATTAGTATATTTTTTGGGGATTTAAATGGAGTACAAATTGATTGAAGTTGAAAATCTTTCATTTATTGTAGATAATAAAGTTATTTTAGACGATTTATCTTTTAAATTAAGAGAGGGTGAGTCATTAGGATTATGTGGCCCCACAGGCAGTGGAAAATCTGTTCTATTAAATATATTAAGGGGTACAAAAGGATATGCCCCTTCAAAAGGAAATATTTATTATAATATCTCATACTGCCCCTTATGCAAGGATATACAATCCCCAAGTCATGTCGGAAAAAAGTGTAATAAATGCGGCAAAGAATATATTTTTAAAAAAGTAGATTTTTGGAACGATGAAGAATTTTTTAACTCAATAAAAAAACGGACAGCAATAATGTTCCAAAGAACTTTCTCTCTATTTGGCCAAAGATCTGTGTTTGAAAACATGTATGAAGTCTTTTTAGAGATGCAATTACCTGAAAAAGAAGTAAATTTTAAAATAATTGAAATTCTACAAAAAGTTAACTTGATGCATAGGATGACACATATCGCAAGAGATTTGTCGGGCGGCGAAAAACAGAGACTCGTGCTAGCAAGACAACTGGCAATAGATCCTCTTGTTTTATTTGCAGATGAGCCCACCGCCACACTTGATCCTGTAACTTCCAATATAATTGAGGCTACATTAAATACTATCTTTAAGAACGATGGTAGAAGTTTAATTGTTTCTTCACAGAAGGAAAATATCCTAAGGAAGATTACAGAGAAAGCATTGATTCTAGGCAAAGGAAGAATAGAAGCTGAAATAAAATCTAAGGATTTAGTCTCCGATTCAGAATCAAAATCAATAGATTCTGACAAGTCAA
>DUKX01000120.1 GCA_013329085.1 Methanofastidiosum sp.
TAGAACTGGAGAACTTGATTCAATACATAATGCGTTTGCAGGTATTTATTCTGCCCATTACGCAATTGAAGAAAAAGAATTGAATTATTATCTCTCAAGGCTTGATGTAGGTATAGAAGTAACTAAATCAAGTAGCATAACTTTCGATGATGATGTCTTATTCATTGGGCCTTCAATATTTGAAGTTGGGAATTTCAATAGAAAAATATTAATCGATACGAAAAAGATCGCAGATTCCCCTAAAAAATATATAATGAGTTCGGATATTGGAGAGTTTGAGATTGCCCCGTTGGATAAAGTATCTGAGGCTTCACTCCTAAATCCGTATGTAATTCATAGAAACGACCAAATTATATTTAAAGAAGGGAATTATTCGTCTGGTTCAAGAATAGTCTATAATAATAGAGAATATACTTTGGGGGAGTATAGGACTACATATGCAGGAACCAATAACATTGAAAACAGAGCACCTTTTCTAGAAAACTATTCTTTGAATATAGGAAACGACGGAAGTAATTATGTAAATATTTTAGACCAGAATGGAAATCAAATCAATGTCGACGGCGTTTCTAAATTTTATGAGGGAAATGTCCTCTTATTAGGTAATTACCTAATTAAAATCACAGATATTAAATATATTTCAAATGGGCAAAAGGACGACTATGTCAAATATACAATATTCAACATACAAATTTCTCTTCAGGAAACTGAAAGAAGAAAACAATCATTTGATCCTAACGAAGTACCCGGATTACGGTATGGGCTGATAGATATATTGGCAATTAAAGAGAACGGCGTCAGAACTACAGAGATTGTAACAGGGGATACAGTTATTATTTCTTCTTCTATCCATAATGATCTTGAAAGTCCTATAACAGACAAGGATATCAATGGCTCAAAAAAACTGGGCAGTTCAATAAAGATGTGGGAAATAATTAATGTTTATTTAGTTCTTGATGAAGGAATCTTTGAATCAGAGGGCTCTAGGTATAAAGTAAAAATAAATACACTAACTAAAAAAATAGAAGGAATTTATGAATTGAATGGAACTAATGAATCACTTATTGATATTCAAAGATGCAGAAGAGATTCATTAGGAAATCTAATATGTGTTTCTGCTTATCCAATTGAAGAAGGATTTGAATTTAACCTGAGAGGAGAAGAATATGTTGTTAGGAGTATCTCTAATAATTTAGTGAGTTTTCTTAGAAGAAGTACCGATACTTTAGATTCTAAGATTGATGTCCCAGAAAAACCGGATTACGGAGAATTTAAATTAAGTAGTAGTACATACGAACTTCGTTTGGTTAGAGATGAATTTGGGAATATTGATCCATATCAAATAATTCTTGAAACTCTTTTAGGGGAGGATATATCCTTAGAAATTGGAGATCCAGTGGTATTGGGTAATTACATTTTAGTATTGGATGGTGTTACTTTCTTAAATAATGATGGGAAATGGCACGTTTACTTTAAGTATTTTGACATGACCTCAGAAATGAAACAATTTCCCATTGGAAAAACAAGGCTTTTTTACGGGTGGATGGACGAAGAATACAAAGTTATTAATACATGGAAATATAGTTATAACGATACAACGGAGAAAATAGTAGTTGAATCTACTAATCCCTCTTTTTCAAATGATACCAACGGGGCAGTAATAACTGACGATGGAATACTTGCAAGTTTTTCATCTATTAACAGCGAAAACTTTTTTGAATATGATATGTATTATCCTCAACAGGGCCAGCAAGTTTGGCTTAGCGACACTAAAACAAAATTTGAAGAAATAAATACATTAAACAAATATATAAAAATCAGGGTAGATGAAAACAAGAATGGAACTATTGATGACGGTGAAGGATATATTTATGTTAATGGCTCTAATAAAATACTAGAAAATGATGTATTTTATTGTGGCGGAGTGGGATTTCAAGTAATATCTATAATTCCATACCACAAAGATGAACCTGCAAGAGTTTTACTTAAAAGAGTTCCATATTACCAATATACCCCAATTCTAGAGCGGTCAGGAAGGTCTAATATTGAAGAATTTACTACTTTGTTATCTACATACCGATATAATGTAAGAAGGCCAGGTGATTACCTGCTCGTATTTACATATTCATTTGAGATTGACGGCATTAAAAAAGAAACAAGTCAGTATTACAACTTTAAAGTTTATCAATAGTTAAAATTATCTTTCAATACCAATAACTATTTATATGCATTAATAGAAACTAATAATAGAGGAATGAGTTATGAGAAAAAGAGGAGCTCTCAAATTAATAAAAAAACTCAAAGAATCTGACATCTTACTAGACAGTGAACCAAAATCTAATTATGAGAAGCTCAAGAAAAAGAGTGAAGTTGACTTTTTAAAGAAAGAAGGCGCATCATTAGGTAGACCTGGAACAATTTCCTCCTCAGAAGATATTTTAAGTGAAACAAAGAAGGAAATATCCGAAAAAATACAAAGTGAAGTCACAGCTCAAGTCGCATCAACGGTAGGCAGTGCAACTTTTGTTATATCTGGTCCTGTTACTATACAAGGTGGTAGGATTCCCTCGATGGAAGAAGAAAGGAGAGTAATAATGAAGGATCAGGATATACTTATTATCCCCCAGAAATGGAAAACTCAAGATTACACAGGATTTAATGAAAGATATCCTTTGATAGAACCATATGCTTATGCAAGGATAAAATGGGATGAAAAAATAACTAAGCTAGTATACCTAATTGAAGAACCTGAGCTCTCTGAAGATGAAAAAACTAGGCTTATGACCATTCAAGGCATAATTCAAGAAGAACTTGAAGTAGATTTCAAAAGTCTTCAAGAAAAGAGCGAATTAGTTGATTATTTAGAAAACAAGGCTTTGGAAGTTGTTGATGAATTAAATCTCAAGTTATCACCTGACGCTTTTGAAAAAATCATGTATTATCTAAGAAGGAATTATATCGGGCTTGGTGCGATAGAACCTTTGTTTCATGATGCTTTAATAGAAGATATAAGTTGTGATGGGACAGGAATCCCAATTTATGTTTATCACGCAAAATATGGATCTCTTCCTTCAAATATAGTTTTCAAATCAGATGACGATGCCAACAGCATAATCATTAAGATGGCACAAAGATGTAATAGGCATATCTCAGTTGCAGAACCATTACTTGACGGAAGATTGCCAAATAACTCAAGGGTCCAGGCAACATTTGGAAGAGAAGTAACACAGCACGGCCCTACTTTTACTATTAGAAGATTTAAAACAGACCCAATGACCCCAGTACAATTGATAAATTACAAGTCCTGCCCACCAAGAATATTTGCATATATGTGGTTGGCACTTGAACACTC
>DUKX01000068.1 GCA_013329085.1 Methanofastidiosum sp.
ATCCAGCCGATGCTTACAAAATAATATTCAAAGACATCCTTCCAGTTGTCTATCTCTTTTTCATTGTTCTTAAAGAGAATTATTGGGAGGTAATGGGAGAAGTCTGTATAAAATAGCGGCGGGTAGACTTCTCTTTTTCTGACGATTGCGTCGTTTTGCCTTTTCAAACAGATTGATTTTATGAAGTTTGGGATTCCTCTATCCCACCAGGAAAGGCCGTACTTTCTTTTTAATGCCTCTAAAATGAACTCTCTCAAATTATTTTCAAATTCTGAGACCATTGAATAAGCGTCCTCGTTTGTGAAGTCATCTTCAAGATTTTTTGCTTTTCTCTTTTCAAGTGCTTTGTTTATTGCTTCAAGGAGGTCTTCTGTCCTTATTGGCTTATTAATAAGGTAGTCATCTCCGCCCTCTCTAAGTGTTTCAACTGCTAGCTCCTCTGAGCCGTAGGCTGTCATGACTATTATGGGGATGTCAATATCTTTTTCTCTGACCCGTTTCAAAACGTCAATCCCTGATATCTTTGGCAGCATTATATCGAGAAGTATAATATCGTAATCATTGTTAGTAATCTTGTTTAGGGCCTCTTCACCATCAACGGCAACTTCGATTTCTGTTGCAACTGACTTTATCATCGCCTTGATAAGTTTTACATTATCTGCTGTGTCATCAACAATTAATATTTTGCTCATTCTTCTTCCTCTGCCTCTATTGGTATTTCAAATATAAAAATTGACCCCTTCCCAGGTTCACTTTCCGCCCAGATGAGTCCGCCATGGAGCTCTACATAATGTTTGGAAATTGAAAGCCCAAGCCCTGTACCGCTATAGGCTTTAGTCTCAGAGCTGTCAATTTGCCTGAACTCATCGAATATTATGTCTAACTCCTCTTTTTTGATCCCTATGCCTGTATCTTCAATTTCTACCCTTACATGGTCATCTATTTTAAAAGCCCTTACTGCAATCTTTCCTTCTTCGACATTGAATTTGATGGCGTTTGTCAAAAGATTTAGTAAGACTTCAATAATCTTGTCTTCATCGGCAACGACATTCTCGACATCTTTGACATTTAATGAAATCCAGATATTCTTATCCTTTGATAAAGGTGAAACTATTTTTAAAGTTTTATTGATTGCGTCCTGTAAATTAAACTCAGTAAGATAAAGCTTTGATTTTCCAGCATCAAGTCTTGATAACTCTAGGATGTCATTTATAAGTTTCAAAAGGATCTCACCATTTCTTAAAATAGTTTCAAGGTAATCGGCCTGCTCCTCATTTAACTTGGCCTCATTTAATACTACCTCTGAGAATCCTATAATTGATGTAAGCGGAGTTCTAAGCTCGTGTGTAATGTTTGCTAAGAACTGTGATTTTAGTTTGTTAGCCTCTGAAATCTTTTTGTTCAGCTCTACTAGCTCTATATTGGTCTCGGATAACTTTTTATTTGCCTTCTGGAGCTCAAGTGTTCGCTCTTTAACCTTTCTTTCTAGATCCTCATAGGATTTTTTGAGATTCTTTGACATATCACCAAAGGCCTTTGCAAGTTCACCTACCTCATCCTCGCTATCAATATCAATTTTTGGATTTAAGTCCCCTTTTGCAAGGCTTCTTGATGCATAGACAAGCTTTCTAAGTGGCCTTGTAATCCTATCTGCCATTATAACCCCAAAGAACACGGCTATGATAATTGTAGACATTACTATAAGGATAAAACTATTTTCAAAAACGGATATCGGTTCAAATAGGGTTCCCGTTGAGTATGTCACCACGACAATCCAGAAGTTTGTCTTGTCAGTTGAAGATGGGAAAACTGGTGAATATGCGATTATCTGGTCTGTACCTTCTGAGATTGTGCCGCTAGTGCCAGATAGTATCTTTAGAAATCCCTCTGCCCTATACTGGTCGATAAAGCTCTCTCCAGCATAATACGGATTGGATAAGCTTGATGTTCCAACTTTCGAAATGTAATAGCCCTGTTTATTCAAAATGAAGGTGTTTAAATTTGATCTAGCAGAAAGTTCCAATATTGGGCTTAAAACTCTCTGTGCAGGGAAACTGATAAGGACAATCCCTCTTTTGATACCGTTAGAATCAAAGACTGGTTTTGCATAACTAACGATTAGGTCCCCCGACTCTGTTGTTATTGTAGATGTGAGGTCAAGAGAAGAAACATACAATTGCCCTTTGTCAAGTGTCATAGTTTTTAGGAAATACTCTTCGTCAGAAACATCGTAAAGGGCCGAGGTCGTTGCAATAAAGGTCTGGTTCCAATTATATACTATTTTTACTACCTCTTTTCCACTTTCATCTATATAGACAACGCTCGAGTAGGCTTTTTTGGAATTTGCAAAGTTATAGAACTCTTCTGTAAGACGTTCCCTATATATTATATATTCAATGACCGATTTCCTGTTCTTGGCATCAGCCAAAGCTCTTAATGATGCGGACTGGCTCAAAAAATCAATGTCACTTTCGGCAACACCCAGAGATTTTTCTATCTCCTTTGCAGTAATCTCTGCCTGCTGCTCAACGACCTTTAAGGCATCATTTTCAAGATAATCAATAGTAAAATTAATACTGTAAAAACCAATAGCCATAACTGGTACCAAAAGTACTATAAGATATGTAGCTATGAACTTGTTTCTAATTCTCCTTAAAAAAGGTATACTTACCATCTACCAAGGCCCTCTTACCAAAGTAATACTTCGTGGTTTTTAAATCTTGTTGGGGATTTATACTATATAATCTTATTTTTTTATTTCCTTTTATCTAATGTAATCATATTTATATTTAATTAGTTTATCTTTATATATGAGAAATATCTCCAAATTGTAAAGGTGACATTTTTGAAAAATCCGGCCTGGGAAAAAATGGGTTCAAAGTACGCCCATATCACAATGGCGCACCCCTGTTTTAATGAAAAATCCCATTTTACAGTGGGAAGAATTCATCTGCCAGTTGCGCCTAAATGCAATATTCAGTGTAACTATTGCACCAGAAGCATCAACAAATGTGAGTTTAGGCCAGGCGTTTCTGCGTGCATATTGAGCCCGCAGGAAGCGCTTGACAGATTAGAGAAGGCTTTGAAAGAGACTCAAAATCTAAAGGTTGTGGGCATAGCAGGGCCTGGTGAGTCACTTGCAAACGATGCCACATTTGAAACGTTAAAGCTCATAGACGAAAAGTATCCAGAACTCATAAAGTGTCTTTCAACTAACGGGCTAATGTTAAAGGAGAGGGCAGGGGAGCTAGCTAAGTTAGGTGTCAAGACTGTTACAGTTACGGTAAATGCTTTAGACGAAGAAATAGCTGAAAAGGTCTATGCCTGGGTTAATCTTGATAAGGAAATCCTCAAAGGAAAGGAAGCGGCAAGAAAACTTCTTGATAGACAGTGGGAGGGTATACTCGCTGCAAAGAAGGCAGGTATGCTTGTAAAAATTAACTCTGTATTAATTCCTGAAATTAATCTTCATGAGATAGAAAAGATAGCCCTGAAGGGGAGGGACTATGGTGCTGACCTCATGAATCTAATACCTTTAATACCGTTAAACATGTTCAAAGAGCTAAGGCCACCCACATGCGAGGAGATTTCCGGGGCTAGGGCAAAGGCAGAGGAATACCTGCCACAGTTCAAGCTCTGCAGACAGTGCAGGGCTGACGCTGTTGGAATACCAGGGCACGACAGTGACTACCACAAGGAAAAAAGGCTCGATTCGGAGTATTTCCACGGCTAGTTAAATTTTTAAATTGATTTATATTTTTTTCAAAGGAGGTGAATGCATTGATAACAAAGGATATGTCAATAGGGGATATAGTAGACCAATACCCAGAAACAGTTCCTGTCTTTATGTCACATGGGCTTGGGTGCATTGGATGTGCAATTGCCCAGTTTGAGACTTTAGAAGAAGGGGCAATGGCCCACGGGATTGATGTTGAGGTACTTGTACAAGATCTAAACAAATCAGTAAAAAATTAATTTTTTATTTTAAATATCTTTTTACAAATAATTTAAAAAGAACTAAACTAAGTTTTCTCTAATGAAGGCATCAAAGCTAAAAGATGGAGTTTTTTGGGTTGGGGCTATAGATTGGAATCCGCCTAATTTTGGTTATTCTCTTTCAAAAGGTACCGCCTATAACTCCTATTTGATTCTAGATGAAAAGACGGCTTTAATAGATACTGTAAAGCATGGATTTACCC
>DUKX01000070.1:0-3118 GCA_013329085.1 Methanofastidiosum sp.
TAAAATTAATTGCGTATGGTCTACCTGCACTGAGTATTACTGTGTTAATATTGTTATTTTTCCAAATGGGTATGTATGAATCAAGATCAAGATTGAAGTACTCTCTTGAATCAACTCTTACCGCCCATATGTTTGTGGTTTCGGCTCTTGATTTAGCTATTCTTGTAAAACTCTGGGCAGTCCAAGGCTCCCTTTGGAAATATATAATTCCAGATGTGTATTCTGATCCAGAATATACTAAGTTCAGCAGCCCGATGTCCTTGTTTTCCACTGTAACATATATGTCCCCGTCGTATTGAAGGCTGTAACCATTTGTGGCATCAGGAACATATTCTAAAGGCAGCCCCTGGCGCCTATAAATCAAAAAATCAATGTAATCCCTTATTTTTTTTGCATCTATTCCAAAATCAGTGTTTTCAAAGTAATCTCTATATGTTGTCGGGGGTATGATAATTCCTAGTTTCATTTTTTTGTTATTTCTTATATCTTGCGATAAAATTTCCAAACGTTTTGCAAGTTCATCAGCCCTGTACATATTCCATTTAACCCACAATTCAGAATTGTTTAGTTTTTCTGTTTCTAAATTTAATCTTTCAGCAGATACCCCGTACCTTCTTGAAAATTCTCTAATGCAATCAGCACATTGACAGTTTAAATTGTTTGGATTCCCAAAGTATTCCAAAGCTACACCATCGACTTTGTATCCGTTTGTTACCTCATCGATTATGCTTTTTTCATAATTAAAACCTGTTTGTGGGCAGACCCAACCATCAGACTGGGGACCTTCAGACGCAAAACCTTTATTGGCTGCAATCACGTCATAAAAAACCGGAACAACAGCATATACTTTTATATTTTTTTTATGGGCTTCCTCAATCATTATTGATAGAACGTCAAAATTATAAAAAGTAGGAGCGATTCTGCTATTATAAAAAACTACGCCGGGTGAAGGATTTGTGCCTGTACCCCTCTTAACGTGTAAGTAAATTGTATTAACGTTATTCTTGGAAGCCAGATCCACTAGTCTTGGAATGTCGTCTTGAGTAGCTATGGACAAGGAAGGCAATACTTCAATAAAATATCCAGTATCTTGCCCGGATACAGGGTTAAATCCTGAGAATGAAGAAATAAGCAATAATACTACCAATAGTGTCTTTACGATGTTATTCATAAAAGACCTCAAAATCTCTATCTAATTGAAACATCTTTTCCAACAAAATTTTTTCTGTCTTTTATGTCCCTTCTAGAGACAATCTTAACATATGGGTCCTCTACTGGTCCGAATAGCTCTATGACCTTGCCAATTCTTTTATCCCCTACGTAAGCATCGGCACCAATATCCCTAATTTTTACTTTTTTTGACCTTAAGATAAAAAGAGGGCCAATTGAATGGAGAACCCTCCCAACAGACTTCATAAAAGAAACTTTTATAATGTTCTTTATAAATATTTGGAATATATGGAGAGTGATATAATGGAAAAAGAAACTGTTGTTATTAGCAAAGGTTACGACCCATTAAAATATAACGGAGCTGTAAAACCCCCCCTATTTTTAACAAGTACCTACAAATTCAAAAGTGCAGAGGAAGGGGAATCTTTTATTAGAGTTGCGCTTGGGCTTGACAAAGGAGAAAAAGGATTTGTCTATTCTAGATTTTCAAATCCAAACTTTGATATTGTTGAAGAGAGACTTTCACTATTAGAAGGTGCTGAAGCTGCAGCTATATTTGGTTCAGGAATGGCTGCAATTACATCTACTTTGCTTGCATTTGTCAAACATGGAGATTATATATTTTATACAAATCCAGTTTATGGAGGAACTGAATTTCTTTTCAAAGAATTCTTTGAAAAAATGGGAGTATCTACAATGCATGTCAAAGCTGGGTCAGATACGCCAAATTTAATTGAAGCCAAAATAAATTCATTTAAAGAAAAAATTAAGGGGAAATCAGTTATACTTTACGTTGAAACACCTGCAAACCCTAACAACGTAATGATTGACATAGAAGCTATAGTAAAAATAAGGGACAAATTAAGGGAGGAAGGGCTTAGTGCTAAAGTTATTGTAGATAACACATTCATGGGACCAGTTTTCCAGTCTCCTTTTGAGCAGAAGGTTGACATAGTCTTATATTCTGCAACAAAATTCATTGGTGGGCATTCAGATATTATTGCTGGCGCAACTCTTGGATCAAAAGAAGATATCTATAAAGTCAAAGGAATCAGGGGTATGATAGGAACAAACGGAAATCCATTTGATGCATGGCTTATGGCTAGATCATTAGAGACTGTACATATTCGAATGCAAAGACAGATGGAAAACGCTACAAAGGTCGCTGAATTTTTGTCAAAACATCCAAAAGTAGAACGAGTCATTTATCCAGAATTATATGATAAGAACAGTGAACAGTATAAAATATACAAAAAACAGTGCAAAGGTCCGGGGTCTTTATTGTCTTTCTATGTCAAGGGTGGAAAGAAAGAGGCTTTTAAATTTTTAAACAATGTCAAATTGTGCAAGCTAGCTGTAAGCCTAGGGGGAACAGAATCATTAATTGAACATCCTAAAGCAATGACACACTCAGAAGTTGATGAAAAATCACTAAGAGATGCCGAGATTACAGACAACATGATAAGACTTTCAGTTGGAATAGAAAATCATGAAGATCTTATCAACGACCTAAAATCTGCGCTTGATAAAATTTAATTAAAAAAATAAACTTTTTTCTTTTTAAATATCATTTACGAAATCTATATCCATTTTTGATTTGCTTACGTCTATGATTCTATTCGACTTAAATCGTATTAAAAAGAAAGCTTCACATAGGTCAATGTGTTCATTACCGATTGTTAAGGCTAATTTACCTTCAAATGGATTAAATCTTTTTACAATCAGAGGCATGAATAATTCAGAAAGTACTTGAACATGTAGTTCTCCTTCCTTAATCAAAGTGTTTGCCTCATCTCTAAGTTCTAGTTCAAACTTGGCATAATTGCCTAATGACTTTGTTGAATATATGTCTGAAAAGACATCAGGTTTATTTGATTTAAATTCAAAATGTTCAGGTTTCATAAAAATCTCCTAATATAAAAATTTAAAATAAAAAATAAAATATTTT
>DUKX01000070.1:3150-3486 GCA_013329085.1 Methanofastidiosum sp.
TCTTGTCTTTGCAGTTTCAAGAGCTACGTCTGGGAATGAAGATTTTATACCTCCACCAGCACCGCAGCAGAATGAGTTGTCTCTGTTTCTGTACATTTCCTTAAACTTAATGCCTGGTATGGCTTTAAGTACATTTCTTGGTGTTTCGTATAGACCTGGCTTGTCAATCTGAATGAATGAGCCTTTCCATTGCTTCTTTCCTTCCATGTCCACTTCATAGTGGTTCATGTGTCTTCCCATGTGACATGGGTCGTGGTAGGTTACTGTAGCAGATATATTGTTTAGTTTTAGTTCGCCTTTCTTCATCTTTTCTTCGAGGTATTCTGATGTGTGCAT
>DUKX01000070.1:3577-11307 GCA_013329085.1 Methanofastidiosum sp.
CCCAGTCTTCTCCAAGTTTTGATAAAACACTGGCTGTTGACTTGGCAATTTCAGTTCTTCTGTAGGATGCTGTACATCCTGCGAAGTAAACCATATTACCGTCTGTCTTAAGATCTTTTACATCTTTTAACCAGTTGAATCTTGAAGAGTGTGTTTCGCCGTATGGGTTGTGGTCTTTTATGACTTTTTCTTGGTACACCTTTTCTGCTTTTGTTGGTCCAATTCCTCTGTTAACTAGGTGGTGTCTCATTTCTTCAATGTAGTCGCAAATCCATGGTTTGTAATCAAGGAGACACTGGGCCTGACATCCGCCACAAACCGTACAAGAGAAAATTACTTTTTGCATATCTTCTTGTATAGATGGGTCAGTCAAATCGACTTTATTTTCTAGAATTGCATGTCCGTGGAATGCCTTTGACCTTGATCCGTAGTAGGAGTCAAGCTTGAAGTATTCTCCCTGAGGACATATTGTTGCATTTGTGGGTGGAGGTCCGTAAGAGTATGCAGACTTACATGTTCCACACTTACTACATTTTCTAAAGAACTGGGAATACCACTTTAGATCTTTAAAGTTGTTTGGCATTTGTATCACCTTACTCCCCATTTACCTGGGTTCATAATTCCGTTTGGATCTAGCATGTCTTTAATATCGCAAATAAGGTCTATCCATCCTGGATCTGCTCTCTTGTTAATTTCTCTAGCGAAGTCTGTTGGTGGCTTGTATGGGATACCTCCAGCATCAATAAGAACCTTTGCAGCTTCTCTGACACACCAAGCGGCGTTTGCTTCTTCTTCAGGTCTGTCTCTTGGGAATGGAGTCATAATTCTTAGCATACCATAGTGACATCCACGGTACATTGTAACTCTTGTTGATGGTGATAATGCAATCTTAGCCTTCTTTGTATAAATTTCCTTCCATAAGTTGTAAACACCTACCCATCTGTTTGAAGGAGTAAATGTTCCAGGCCATGCTATACCTCCACCACCCATCTTACAGTAGTTCTTTGTTGAACCTACAATCTGGGATGGTAGTTCAGTTCTTCCTTTCTTTGACTCTTGAGGAACATCTGTTGCTTTTATGGTGTTACCTTGCTTACCTAAGTCTTTTATGACTTTATTGAAAACTTCAATCTTGTTTTCTAATTCCTTTTCTGTAAATGCATATAATGTAGTGTATCCAGACCATTCTGGTGCACCTTTTGGCTTTTCAATGTATGGATAAGGAATTGGTACTTGGCTAAGCCACCATGAGAGTGCAGTAAGATCATCTGAATATTCGTATTTGCTGAAAGTTCTCATGAATTTTTCCATATCGGTTAAGTCATCTGCAGTAAAAGTTCCAATATGTACATAATCAGGTACTGGGGGTATAAATAATCCTAGCTTTGTTACAACACCTGTTGTTCCAAGAGTTCCTGTAAAAAGACCATCAAATCTTGGAAGAGGCATACAGCTTTGCCATGAGTCTCTTCTTATTGCAGGAGATCCACACATGAGTATTTCTCCAGTTGGTCTTACTACTTCCATACCAGTAATGTGATTACTGTTAAGTCCGTATCTGCCGCTCATTCCACCAATTCCGTGGTGTATTGCGCAGGCTAATACTGATGCAGATGGTGGACCTACTGGCCATCCAAATCTGTATCCTCTCTTGAAAAGCTCTTGCGCAAACTGAGCTTGGCTTACACCTGGCTCTATAACTGCAAATCTTACTTCTTCGTTGATTTCGAGAATTTGATCCATTCTCTTAAGATCCATCAAGATACCGCCTTGTTCTGGAACGCAGAGTCCACCAATGTTTGTACCGGCTGTAAATGGTACTACTGGTATTTTCTCAGAGTTCGCAAGTCTAAGAATTGACTGTATTTCTTCTGGCGTTTTTGGGAGAACAACGTAATTTGGCATCTGTGGCCTTTTGTATGTCATATCGTAGGAATAAGCCCAACAGTCAACAGGACTGTTAGAAACCCATTTTTCATCGCCCACGATTTGGCTTAATGTCTTATATATTCTTTCTTTTTTGTCCAAAAAGATTCCTCCTAGATTATTAGACAAGGTTTAAAATTAGGTTACCTTATCCGATTGTCATTTTAAAAGACCATTTATATATTTTTCGGTGTTATATGTTAGAGAGCTTATTAGTTTATTAGTAATAAATTTGAATAATGAATAAATATTTAATCTATAAGAAATATTATTATATAATTTTTTGAAAATTGTTCATTTTAAAATCTACTCTTATTTTTAAAATAAATAAACATATAACAATCTAAAAAATAATATACCTTTATTCCGAAAGATTAAAAAGGGGATAGCAAGTTTATGAGATTTGAATTATAATAATCTGAGATGATAATATGTCAAGAGGCATTGCATTTGATATAGGCACAAGTGGATTTAGAGTTCAGCTTGTCGATTTAGAAACTAAGAAAGTTTTGAGAACTGCTATTACATTAAGACACCCATTGCCCGGAGCAAATGTCATGGATCACCTTAACTTTGCGATTAAGGTTAGTGAAGATATAGCTCACAAATTAATGGTTAATGCTTTTGAGAGGATTCTTAGCCAAATGGATATTAATCTTGGTAGCATTGAAAAAATTGCTGTTTGTGGAAATCCTATTCAGCTTTCTTTATTTGAAGGAATTGGTATCAAAGATTTAGCATATGCTGACCCTAAGTACCTCGAAGCTGAAAAGATAGAGATTCAGTCAAGAAATGCCAAAGTAGTTTCATCGCAAGAGTTAGGAATCAAAGGGATGGACGCCGATGTTTACATACCTCCCGCCATAAAACATGAGATTGGTGCCGATGCGCTTGCAATGATGTTGAAAAGTAATTTTTTAGATAATAAGGAGATATCCTTAGTAACAGATTACGGAACAAACGCTGAAATGGCTTTGAAAGTAGGGGATAAGATATTTACTGGTTCTGCAGCATCAGGTCCAGCGCTAGAGGGCCAAGAGGTCTCTTGTGGTATGCTCGCATCACCTGGTGCAATATCTGACGTTGTTCTTGATTTTGGGTGGCGTACATTAGTACTTGATGAGCACATGATGCCACAAAGCGTTAGAGTTCTAGATTTATGGAAAGAAGAGTTTAGGGGAAATAAATTATCTAATGTTCAGCCTATTGGGATTACTGGTACAGGTGTTGTTTCAGTAATTTATGCTGGACTAGAGACTGGGGTTATAGAGCTTCCATATATCTATACAAAAACAAGAAGATTAAGGCTCGATGAGAACATTTACTTTACAGAAGACGATCTAAAAGAAGCAGGAAAAGCAATTGGCGCTATAAGGGCAGGTCACCTCACCCTTGCACAAGAGGCCGGGATTAATCTTGAAGAAGTTAAAACCATGTATATGTGTGGGGCATCTGGAACTTATGTCGACGCAATGAAGTCAAGAAAGATAGGTCTTATTCCACCAACTATTCAAAAAGTGTACCAAGTTGGGAATACCTCATTACTTTTAGCTTATGATGTTTTAGTTGAAAACTATACTTTAGAAGAATTACAAAAACTTGCAGACAAAATAAGAAGTAAGCACATCATGTTTGCCACTTCAAAAATATTTACCGATATATATATCCAAGAACTTGCATATTGGGAGCAGGGAATGTCAACAGAAAAATACAATGAGATGCTTGCCCTACACAATATTCAGCCTTTGCCACTTGTAAAGGGCGATTTAGAGATAAACAAAATTGTCAAGAGAGATATACCCGACATTGGTGAAGAATTAAAAGTAATAGATCATATTGGGGTAGAATTATTTGCTCAATTTGAAGGTTGCATAGGTTGCAAAAAATGTGAAAAGGCATGCCCCGAAAGAGCTTTAAAGGTAGAGGAAATAGAAGAAGGGTATTTCAAAATAAGAATACTCTCTGAAAGATGTAATGGCGAGGCATGTCTAAGATGTCAATCTTCATGCCCCTATAAAGTATTTAAATTTGAAAAGCTTACAGAGTCACTCGATAGGTGAGTTATTGGATATGCGGGAAAAAGTTAAGAGTCTATCTGGAAAACAGATGGAGAATACGCTTAAGGCGTGGGGAGTTGATATTACGACGCCTAAAGAAAAGGTTATCGATTCCCTAGAAGAAGCAATGGAAGATGAGAATAAGATTGAAGCTGTTTTTAATTCATTATCACTTAAGGAAAAGGAATTTTTGGGTATCTTGCTAATGGCAGGAGGGGTAAAAAAGCAACAGGATGCCCAGAATATTTTCATAGAGAAATACAGCTTCTGGACATTTGAAGAGGTTATTAAAAATCTTGAAATTAATCTATTAGTTTTGGATGGAATGGATGGGATAATAAAAACTTATATTGTCAACTCAGCATTAAAAGAAAAATTAATTAATATCTTCAAGAAGATTCCTGAGGAAATTACTCTAGAAAATTTGCAGATAAGAAAAGACAAAAATCTCCTTATTTCTGATCTAATTATTTTCTTATCATTTGTTGCAAAGGAAGAATTAAAACTTACGGCCAAAAAGGAGATTTCAAAAAAAGATCAAGAGGGACTAGTTGAAAAACTCCACATAAAAAATGAATCTAGATCACAGTTCATCGAAAGTCTAGCTTTGGATTTTGGTTTAATTAAAATATCCGGGGATCAATATATTCTTACGGATAAAATCAATGAAATTCTTCCTATTACCGATGAAGACTTAATTAGATTATTCTTTAAGTACATCTTCTTTGGCCTAGAAAGTATTGAAGGTTTTAAGAGAAAGGAAATTTTCATAAGTAGGGTAAATGAGCTCAACATCCGGATAGTCCTTGATTCTATAAAAAAGGTAGAAGTGGGTAAAAATATCTACATTAAATCTTTCATAAAAAAATTACAGAATTCCCTATTTGATGAAAAGGATGAAAATCGGTGGATATATTTTGATGATAAATTTTTTGAGAAAGTAATATCCGATTATTTGTTGTGGCTTGGGATAGTCGACGGCGGATTTAAAGATGGCAAAATGATTTCTTTCTCACTTACTCGGTTTGGAAAGGAGCTATTAACATCTGAAAGAATAGCATCAAAAGAGCCCACAATATACTTTGATAAGAGTACGAAGGCTGAGCAGAAAAAGATTCTTTTCATGACCCCAAATTTTGAGATCACAGTTTTATCAGAAGAGATTGATAAGATTGCACTATTTGATCTGAATAGATTTGCAGATATCCAGAAAGCTGACATTGTAAGTTTGTACCAAATAACGTCAGAAACTATTATGACGGGTATAGAATCTGGATTCTCACTTGATAAAATAATAAACTTTTTGAAAAAATACTCTTCTAATGATATACCTCAAAATGTTATATACCAACTAAGGGATTGGGCATCAAAATATGGCAAAGTTAGAGCTTTCAAAGGTATATTCCTAATTATTAATGACGTTCCTTTATTTTTAGAAATAAATAAGAGGATACAAAATTTTGTCGAACAGTCTATAGAACCAAATATAATACTGATAAAAGAAGAGAATATCCCAAAGATAAGGGAGATCCTAGAAAAAAATGGAATATTCATCCAAATTCATATTGAGGGCTACGATGAAAAGAAAGAATCTTTTCTAGAAAAATCTTCTGAGAACATAGACTTAAAATCCGAGATTAAGTCTATTAAGGAAGGATACTTAACAGGGCTTAAGAAGGAAGATACTGAATATTTCTTTAGAGAGGAAGGATTTGAAAGAAGCATGGATATTAGGCCAAATATAACAAGAGATTTAATTGAAGCTTCAAAGAAAAAAAAATCTGTCTTACTCTCTTATTTTGATCTCGATGACAAAGTCTCAAGGACTTCAAGGATTAATCCATTGGGCATTGTTTTAGCTGAAAAGAGATATCTTGTTGGATATGATACAGCAGAAAAATGTATCAAAGCTTTGAGAATTGATGTTATATCTGATATTTCAATAGAAAATAATGAATTTTTAAGACCGGATAATTTTACAGTTAAGAATTGGTGGAAAAAATATGGAAAAGATTATATTGAATCTAAGAAAAAAGATATTACACTTACTCAATAAAGATTACAATATTTATTTTGTCAATTCTGCGACATTTGGTCTTTTTTCCATTCTTTTTGATTCAAATATAACTAAAATCGGAATACCAGACCAGGGCGGATTTAAAGGATTTATTGAGATACCAAAACTTCTGAAAAAAAATTATGTTGAATTTCATACCGATAACGGTATTATTGTTCCAAAATTCAAAAAAGAGTTTGACGTATTTTTATTTACTTCTCTTTCGGGCCATATAAGGTCAAATCCCTCCCAAGAGATATGTAAAAATTTAATGAACAAGGGAATTGTCTCAATTGAAGATATCTCCGGAGTTTTTCCCGATAAAGATTTTGGCTGGGCCGATGTGATATACTGCTCAACAGGAAGCCCAAAGATATTGGAGTGTGGCTATGGGGGTTTTGTTGGGATTAGCCCTGACATTAATCTAGAAGAATCAGAAAAAATATTGTCATTTTCAAAACTCCCGGATAGCTATTATCTTAAGCTTAGCGATGAGATTGAAAACGCACAAGAAAAATTAAATACCTTAAGAAATATGGCACAGATATTCCAAAAATCATCACTTGAGATACCGTACAAAGAGCCTAAATCTATATCGGTATTCGTGAGGGATGAGAACCCAATTAAATCCCTTGAACTTCTTAATAAAAAAATAAGGCCAAAAACTGGAAAATCCCTTTTTACTAAATGTCCAAGATATGATAGGACAAAAGAGAAAGGTTTTGTAATTGAAACTATCAAGCTTTACGGCATGAAAAACGATGAAGTAAAAGAAATCTCTGAAATCATTGAAAAGATTATTTTATAATTTTGTAGAAGATTAATCCTATTGGTATCAATAACAAAGCTAGATAATGATAAGGAAAAGTTTTTCCGAACTTAGTCTCTAATAGAATCTTAAGATTAGACATGTTCTCAGAGGGCGAATTAAAAACATATACTCTATTTTTTTCTTTTAGGATATATCCTTTCCCCCAAGTAGAAGTGAACGAATAGCTATCCATACCTTTGTAGGAAAAGTTAGTATATTCTTGTATTTTATACCCCCCTCTTGAATTTAAGAATTCATTTAGAAGCTGTGAAGCTGAATTTTCATCATAGCATATAAACTCAATTAGATTTTCTTCGTAACCCTGAAAATTGATTCTGTATCCTTCTTTTAGTAGAGGCTTTATCTCTTTGGGAATATCGCTATCGTTTAATGGGATAATAAGTGAGGTAAGTTCACAAGAAATAGGAGAAACGGCCATAATGCAAAGAAGCAGTATAACAGTCATCATTTTCATGAAAGATATCTAAATAATTAGTTTAAAACTATTTGGCACAAATCATATAAAAATTGATTAGATAATTCAAGATATCCTACATCACTTATAGACAATCCATAAAAAGTTTTAAATATCTAAAATTAATAATATAATGGGTGATATAATGGTTGTTGCTTTTGCCCTCATCGTGGGCGATGCTGGAAAAGAAAAGAAGATTCTTGAAAGTCTAAAAAGTATGAAGGAAGTTGAAGAAGCGTATATAGTATACGGAGAATATGACATAGTTGTCAAAGTAAATGTGGAGCAGTTGAAAGACCTTGACCCTTTCCTTACCGAAAAAATTAGGAACATTGATGGGGTTCAAATGACTTCAACAATGATCGCTCTGTAAGTAAATAAAGAGGTTTATGATTAACCCCTCTT
>DUKX01000071.1:0-684 GCA_013329085.1 Methanofastidiosum sp.
ACGCTGTCAAAGCAATGGCTTTGGGAGCAGATGCAGTATACATCGCAACTGCAGCATTAATTGCTATGGGATGCACATTATGCCAGAAATGCTACAAGGGAAAATGCAACTGGGGCCTTACAACTCAAGATCCAGTTTTAACAAGAAGATTAAATCCCGAAATAGGGTCTGAGAAATTGACAAATCTTGTCAATAGCTGGAATCTNNGAAATAAAAGAAATTCTTGGAAGCATGGGGATAAATGCAATAGAAGCTCTTAGAGGAAACAGGCTTAGATTGAGGGGAGTTGGACTTACAGAATTGGAATCTAAGATTCTAGGCATTGAGCATGCGGGGATGTGAGCATGAAAAGAAGAATAATATGTAATGAAGATTTCTGCATCGGGTGCAGATTATGTGAAGTATACTGTAATGTTAAGCACTCTAAGTCAGGGGATATAATTTTGGCATATAAATATGAAAAAGAAAAAGAACCCTCAAGGATGGCATTTGAGCAAAAGGAATACGTATGTGGCTCAATTGTGTGTATGAATTGCAAGGATCCCCTATGCATCAAAGCATGTTCAATGGGGGCAATAAAAATCGAGGATGGAACAGTTATAATAGATAATGAAAGATGTGTTGGTTGCTGGATGTGCGTTATGGTCTGTCCTTTTGGCGCTATAAAGAGAGGGGACAAAAAGG
>DUKX01000071.1:734-1282 GCA_013329085.1 Methanofastidiosum sp.
GATAAGAAAAGTGAAATAATATTAATCTCTAAAGAAAATTGCATATCTTATTCAAAACCTCAACTATACAAAATGTTAAACGAAGAAAACGTAAAGAGCATATATTATAGGAATGAAGAATTTTACATTAATAATAATGTATCAACTATTCTGGGGAAGACCCTAAAATCAGTTGACTTTAACAAAAAACTATTGATATTAGAAGATGACAGCATAAAATATGATAAATTACTTATCGCAACAGGCGCTAAAGCAAATGTACCAAAACTTAAAGGATTTGATGGGGAAATCTATTCTTTCACAAATATTGATGAGGCACTGAAACTCAAACAATCTCTTGCCAATAAAGAGAAGATTGCCGTTCTAGGAGGGGGGCTAATCGGGGTCAAGTTATCTGAGTATCTGCATAAGATGGGGAAAGAAGTGATCCTTATAGTAAGTTCCAAAGGTGTATTAAGTTCTCTTGGGGATGAAAAGATTTCTGAAATTCTTAATAACGAGATTTTAGAAAAAGGAGTCAATTTATTGCTTTCAAGAAAAATAATTGG
>DUKX01000071.1:1289-3723 GCA_013329085.1 Methanofastidiosum sp.
CCATTTGAAAAAACAGAACTTTCAATCAATCAAGGTATAAAAGTTGATGATCATATGAGAACTAACATAGACAATGTCTTTGCAGCAGGTGATGTAACTGAAATGTATAATTCTATTGAAGATGCCTATTGCAATATACCTATTCTTCCAAATGCATACAGCGGAGGATATTGCGCAGGAATCAACATGTCCGGTGGCGATTCCAAGATTGAAACTGTTTACCCTATGAATTCTCTTAAAATATTTGATGTCCAGATGATAACAATGGGACTATTATCGCCTACTGAAAAAGATGAAGAAATGTCTTTATTTGATCCTGGAAAGAAAGTTTATAGAAAACTTGTGATTAGGGGCGAAAAACTAATCGGCGCAGCACTTCTTGGAGACATAGACCGTGCAGGTATCTTAAACAATATTATCAAAAGTAACTTAGACGTTTCTACTATAAAAGAAGAATTATTAAACAACAAAATTAACTTTTATGTCCTCCCCCTCGATATGAGGGAAGTCATCGTAAAATCATACACAGAGGGGATTAAATGATTCTAAATTGCAAAGGACTCAACTATACCGAGATAAACAAGTCCATACGTAAGGCAATAGAAGATGGTGAAAAAGAAGTTGTAATGAACAATATAAATGGGCAGGCGTATCTATTTGCCGGAGTAAAGAACGGAATAAGGGCAATAATAAATGGTGTACCGGGAAATGATCTTGGGGGTATGATGGACGGTCCAAACATATTTGTCAATTCCAACATACAAGATTGTGTCGGGAATACAATGAACAATGGTAAGATAGTTGTCCATGGTGACGCCGGAGATATCTTAGGTTATGCTATGAGGGGTGGAAAGATATTTGTCAAGGGAAAAGTTGGTTACAGATGTGGGATTCATATGAAGGCATTTGGAGAGAAGATCCCTGTCATAGTAATAGGCGAGGACGCCGGAGATTTTCTTGGAGAATATATGGCTTCAGGCATCATAGTTGTTTTGTGTAAAAACAAAACTAAGCTTGAAAGTAATTACATTGGAGTCGGGATGCATGGAGGGGCCATATACATTAGGGGAAATGTCGATGAATATAATCTTGGAAAGGGCGTTTCAGTATCTCCTCTCGATGAATGGGACATTAATTTCTTAACAAACGTTCTAAACGAGTACTCCACAGATATGAACTCTAAAGAGAAATATGCCCTAAATTCATTTGTAAAACTAAGCCCATTAAACTCAAGACCTTTCCAGAGATTATATAGCTACTAAGAAACATTAATTATTTAAACTTTAAAATATCAGTAATGACGATGAAAAAACATTTATTATTTTTGGATTGATAGCATTAGTAGGAGTTGCAGCAATGTGTGCAACACCTGGTTCAAATCAACAACAAACAAATACCCAACAACAAACACAAACAACTTCAAACTCTCAATCTTCGGTCACAGGAGAAGTACTTTTCAACGAAAAATATACTGTGAAGGCCAATAGTTACATGTGGAATAGAATTCCCGTTACTAAAGGAACTAAAGTAAATATTTCGTTTGAATCTACGGATAATAAAAATCTAGACCTGTATATAATGACTGATGTACAACATAATTGGATTAACGTTTATGGTACTAAAGAATTACAAAAACCAAATAATTACTTGAAATTCTACTCAGGCACTAAATCAGAGTTTCAATACACTTTTCCAGAAGACGGAACTTACTATTTAGTATTTGTCAATACAATAGACCTCCCTAGAGAATTTTATTATAGTGGAACAATAGTTTCCGGGGACAAATTAGAAGATATTGATTATGTTGTATGTAAAGGCACTGGGCTATCTTTTGGTAGAGAGAAATACGGTTCTTGCGTGACCTACTTACAAAAAGGAGAAACAATCAATATATACTATAGTGTCCAACAGAATGAATACAGAAATCGATTTATTAAAATGTATGTACTTGACGGTACTGGATTTACAAGTTGGACCAAATCTCCCTTTGACTACGTTGGCAAGATCTACGTTGATTCGACAAACGATAGAGAACGAAGCTATGAGCAATTAAAATGGACTGCGACAGAAAAAGGATACTACTATTTCGTGTTTTGGAACCGGGATTCGCCTGAAACTTTAAAGCTCGATTATAAAGTATACAAAGACCTTACTTAATATATATTTTTTATTTTCATCATATGTCTCATAGTTTTTAGCATTCTTTTTTGCAATATTTTTTCAAGGATAGACTTATAAGATTATTGCAATTACATTAAATCCCGGCGAAACAAATGAGTCTGATATCAAGGATTTCTAGTTATCTTGATACGTTAAAGTATAGTGTAAACCCTGATAAATTGAAGGATAGTGACTACTTTCTTGATACGTATCTAAAACTAAAAAGAGATTATGAAGAATTAATCTCGATTAGGCGAAAGATAGAGTTCTTGGG
>DUKX01000169.1 GCA_013329085.1 Methanofastidiosum sp.
TAATTTTTTTTAATGATGCCCTCATAAATATGACAGGATTTTCAAGAGATGATTTAAAAAATATCTCCTTTCCCGACTTATTATGTTTCAATGGAAAAGAAAATATACTTGCCGTTCTTAATTCAAAAACAAAAGATAGCATATTCTCCTACACTACAACAGGGTCTGTCATGAATAAAAGCGGCGGAGATATATTCTGTGAAATTAAGTTTGATTTTCTAGACAGAGAAGGAACTAAAACAATACTTGCTTCATTTAAAGAAATTGATCAAACTAAAGGAATCAATCTTTCTCCTTTGATATCAGAAAAACTAGACTCTATTAAAAGGCTTTCAGCAAGCCTTTCACATGAAATTAATAATCCTTTAAATGTCATTGTTAATTATCTGTATATAATTGAAAATACCAAGGACGAAGAAAAAAGAAATCAGTATATCAAGACTGTAAACTATGAAGTTGAAAGAATCGCCGGCATATTGAACTGGCTTTTGGATTTCTCATCATACATGCACGGTGAGATATCTGCAATTGATGTAGATAGCGAGATAAAAAAAGCAATTGAATTAGTTGAAAATGATTTCTCATCAAAAAACATATCTATTTCTTTAAAAGAATGTGGTGATTGCATTGTCCCATTTACCGAAGGTCAACTTCAAAGAGCTGTAATGAATCTCCTATTTAATGCTAAAGACGCCGTCATTAATATAGATCGCAATGCAACTGTAAAAATAGAGACTATAAAGAATGAAGACTACATTGAGATTAGAGTTTCTGACAATGGTATAGGCATACCTCCGGAAAATCTTGAACGTATATTTGACCCTTTCTACACAACAAAATCATTTACCAATAACCGAGGTATCGGTTTGCCCATGACGCACAGAATAATTGAGTCTCATGGGGGTAAGATGTTTGTCGATAGCACCATAAATAAAGGAACTACAGTTAAAATTTGCCTCTCAAGGGGGCGAACCAATGGAAAAAGATGAGTTCAATATTCTAATAGTCGATGACGAAGTAAACATAAGGGATAGCCTGAAAATAATTTTGGAAACAGAAGGATATAAAGTATTAGATGCGGACAGTGGTGAAGAAGCAATCAAAAAATTCAAAAATAATAGTATACATCTTGTTCTCCTTGACCTCAAAATGAAGGGGATGTCCGGTGAAGAAACTTTAAAAAATATTAAGACTATCAATTCTGAAACAATGATTATAATTTTAACTGGTCACGCAACTCTTGACTCCTCACTTGAAGCTATTAAATATGGGGCCTACGACTATCTGAAAAAACCTGTTAATGTAGACGATATAAGACGTCTTGTTTTCAAGGCCTATGATAGGTGGAAACTATCTAACCTTGTGAAGCATTATAATAATGCATTGAAACAGAGATATGCAAAAAGAAACAAAGAATTACTTTCTGTAATTACTTTATCGGAGAAACTTAGAGAAATTGATTCCTTAGAAAAAGGAGCAAAGCTAATCGTGGGCACAATTCATGAAGCAGTTGGGTTTGACAAAGTAGTATTCTACTCAGTTGAAGGGGATGGGAATCCCAAAATTTTGAATAAAATAGGATTTAGTTCAAAGGAAGAAAAAAAACTTCTTAATACCTATAATAATTACAAAAATAAAACTAATGAGCTTGCCCCTAAAAATAGTTTTTTCTCACCCATATTTTTTGAAAAGGATACCATAGGGGCATTATATGTAGAGAAATTGGATACGCCTTTTGAACAAGAGGACGAAAACATTATCACTTTAATATCTGGAGAGTCCACTTCATTTCTTTTGAGATTTAAGTATAATATAAGTACTAATGGAGAAGAAGAGGCACCTTTCCCAATTAAGTATGAAATCCCATCCAGCAAGTCATTTATAGTCTATGAAAAAAAATACGAGAAAAGTTTTGAAATTTTTAAGGATCTTGTAACACACAGTATCTCAGGTCTTGCAATAACAAGAACACCACCTGGATCACTAAAGAAAGCATATGATCTTGAAAAGACACCCTTTATTTGGTTATCAAAGATAGAAGGAGTAAATGCAATATCTCCGATTTACCTTAATAGTCTTATGAATCTAATAACAGATTTTATTAATAAAGGAAAAGATTCTATTGTTATATTGGAAGGGCTTGAATATCTAATAGCCCAGAACAATTTTGACATAGTCTTAAAATTTATACAGACACTCAGAGATTTAGTTCTACTTGAAAATTCACGTTTGATTATCCCATTAAATAAAGACGCTTTTAATCAAAAAGAGCTTGCGCAGCTTGAAAAAGAGCTTGAAGTATTGAAACTAAAAAATTGAGAGAATCGCATATCCTAGCCAAATCTTTTTAAGCTTTTCGCTACAATTATATTAAGATTTGCATGAGTGGCGACATAAAAGATGAGGATTTAAGAAAGGAACTATTAAGACTCATAGAGGAAACAAGAAACCAAATCCCTAATAAATCTGAGATGAAGGAAGCTATTATCGCTAGATCTTTTATAGTATTTGCCCTTGGATGTTTTACTGGAGTTGAAATGTACACTATTAATCTATTTTTGACTTCTAAACTAGAATTAAGTCTGATGTTCTTGGCATTCTTCTTTGCGATAGGATTTCTAATTGGTGTTTATGTAGAAAAAATAGATTTATTAAAAATAAAATCTAAATATGGTCATTTAGATTATTGATTTTTTAATATAATTTTTGCTATACTGCCATATGCAGGTCTTGTTATTGTTATACCAATCAAAAGACCTATTATTGTAGTCACTGCAAATCCTCTAAGCATTCCCAAGCTCAAATATGCAAGAGGCGCCATAGCCCCTATTGTTGTGAAGGCTGATGTAAATATGATGAAGAAGGCATTTTCAACCCTCTTTTTGATGCTCTTCCTTTTTCTCTTCTCTCCGCCTTTTTCCATGAGAGATTCATCTGTAATGACTATCTGGTGATCCACACCTGTACCTATTGCGGCAATAATACCCGCCATCGCAGCAAGATCGATTGTCCAGTGGATAACTGATGCAACTCCAAGTATAATAATAATTTCCGAGAAGGATATCATAATTATAGGCACGGAAATGAAAATCTTTCTGTATCGTATGAAAACAATAGCCGCAACTGCAAGAAGTGCTGCAAGACCTGCAATTAGTACTTGTCTAATAAATTCTGAACCTAGTGTCGGTGAAATAAAGCTCTTTCCTACAATTTCTGTTGCAACAGGAAGCGCACCCGACTGAAGTATTATCTTTAATTCTGAAGTTTCTTTAATGGCCTCTTCTGAAGTTGCGGAAACACCTTGGATTACATAAGACGGCGTAGACGAAGCTTCTCCAGTGGCAAGATTCTCAGAGAGCAATGGGGAGTTCATAAGACCGACTACTCTTGAGAAATAGGCACTTTGGCTCTCATTTTCTGCCATGATTTCTCTTTCAGTTTTGAATCCCAT
>DUKX01000005.1:0-2616 GCA_013329085.1 Methanofastidiosum sp.
GCCTCTCTGCAAATAGCTTCTATGTCTGCCCCGGAATAATCATCTGTAAGCTTAGCAAGCTCATCCAAATTCACATCTTTTTCTAAAGGCATTTTGCTAGTATGAATCTCAAATATTTTTTTACGAGCCTTTAAATCTGGTGCATGAACTAGTATTATCTTATCAAATCTACCTGGCCTCAATAAGCCTGGATCTACCATATCCGGTCTGTTTGTTGCGCCTATGACAACTACTTGACTTAATTCCTCTAATCCATCCAATTCAGTAAGAAGTTGATTTACTAGCCTTTCTGAAACTCTTGTGCCCTCTTCGCCCCCTCTTCTGGGCGCAATGGCATCAATTTCGTCAAAAAATATCACTGTTGGAGCCGCCTGTCTTGCTTTTCTAAATATTTCCCTCATCGCCTTTTCGCTTTCTCCAACCCATTTACTCAAAATTTCTGGGCCTTTAATTGAAATAAAGTTAGCTTCAGATTCTCCGGCGACTGCTTTTGCAAGAAGTGTTTTGCCACATCCTGGAGGCCCGTATAGAAAAATCCCTTTTGGAGGCCTTATCCCCATACCTGTAAAGGCTTCAGGCTGTTTTATAGGCCATTCTATTGCTTCCATTAATTCTCTCTTTATTTCATCTAACCCCCCAACGTTATCCCATCCAACATTAGGAGTTACAACCATTACCTCTCTCATCGCTGATGGCTCTATCTTCTTTAATGCACTTTCAAAATCATCTTTTGTAACTTTAATCTTCTCAAGTAGTTCTTGGGATACTCTAGCATCACCTAAATTAAAGTCAGGCAATAATCTTCTAAGGGATGCCATTGCACCTTCTTTGCATAAAGCCTCTAGGTCTGCGCCCACAAAACCATGAGTTTTTGATGCGAGAATATTCAAATCTACATCGTCTGTTAAAGGCATAGCCCTTGTATGTATTTGAAGAACTTCCTTTCGGCCACTCTTGTCAGGGACGCCAATCTCGATTTCTCTATCAAATCTGCCAGGTCTTCTTAGAGCTTCATCAATAGCATTTATCCTGTTTGTTGCCGCAATAACAATAACTTTTTCTCTGGACTTTAAACCGTCCATCAAAGCAAGCAACTGCGCAACTACTCTTCTCTCAACTTCTCCAGTCACTTCACTCCTCTTAGGTGCAATAGCATCAATTTCATCAATAAAAATAATTGCCGGTGCGTTTGTCTCTGCGTCTTTGAACATATTTCGCAGATTTTCCTCAGACTGCCCATAAAACTTACTCATTATTTCTGGCCCGTTTATTGATTTAAAGTGGGCGTGAGATTCTGAGGATACGGCTTTAGCAATCAAGGTTTTTCCAGTGCCTGGTGGCCCATAAAGAAGAACTCCTTTCGGTGGTGAAATACCGAGTCTATCAAAAATTTCTGGGTGCTTCAAAGGTAATTCTATAATCTCTCTAACAACTTGAATCTTATCTTTAAGCCCACCAACATCTTCATAGGTTATACCTGATATCTCATTTTCTTCAGATTCACTGTACTGTGTTCTAACTTCTATCTCTGTTCCACTAGATACCCTAACTATGCCTTGTGGGCTAGTTGAAACAATAATAAATCTCATTTCACCTAGTGAAAAGGGGGTCATTTCTAAGAGATTGCCAATCATTTTATCAAAAAGTGGATCTCCAGTTTCTTTCATTCTTGATTGGCTGTTTACACTTATTATGTCTCCCTTTACTAAAGCCCTTCCTAAAATATTTCTTTGAAGAATATTCCCGGGGATAAGCATCTGGGTTCCTTTCTGAGTTGGGGCTAGAACAACCCTGCCTGCTTCCTTTGTCTCTATTTTAGTTACTTCAACATACTCGCCCATACTTGCTTTAGCATTTCTTCTGATTAGCCCGTCCATTCGGATAATAGCAAGATCTTTATCATCAGGATATGAATCAACAACTATGGCGGCAGTCTTACGTTTTCCAAAAATTTCGACTATGTCGCCTCTTTTGATGCCAATCATGCCTTGGTATCTTTTATCAATTCTAACTATTCCTCTACCTACATCCTGTTGACTTGCACTTGCAACTTTAAGTTTGACTATTTCAGATTCGCCCAGTTCCACATAATCCCTCTTTTTTGATTAAGCTTATACTATTAAAAATGTATTGGTATTAAGTTAAAAATTTTATTATATTATTCTTTTACATTGGAAGGCGATAGTTTTATAAATTTACCGAAAGTTGAAATTTTACAAATGTTATAGTGGTTATCATGAAAAACATATACATTTCTCCGAAAGTTATCAAACAAGGCGAATTTGAACTTGTAGAAAGAAAAGGTGTTGGGCATCCTGATTCTGTTGCAGATGGAATAGCTCAAAAAGTAAGTAATGAATTGTCCAAATACTATATCAAAAAATTTGGTACGATAATGCACCACAATACAGACCAAGTAGAAGTCGTTGGTGGGCTGGCAATCTCAAAGTTTTCCGGTGGAGAGGTAATAGAAGATCCAGTAATTATTCTTTCAGGTAGAGCTACTCAAAGAGTGGGCGATGAATTAATTCCCATTCATGAAATTGCAAAAGAAGCTACTGAAAAATTTATCCACGAATTGTTCAGAGGAGAAATGAAAGTAGGAATTGAATCCTT
>DUKX01000005.1:2670-2915 GCA_013329085.1 Methanofastidiosum sp.
ACTTCCTTAATTCCGATAAACTCAATAAACAATACCCTGCTATTGGAAGGGACATAAAAGTAATGGGTGCAAGAATTAGAGATAATACTACAATCACTATTGCTTTGGCTACTGTTGATAAATATGTGGAGAATATTAAGGAATACATTACTTTCAAAGAACAAATTACTGAAATGTTAAAAGACAAATTCGGAAGCTGCGATATCGATTACTATGTAAATACAGCAGATGATGTAGAAAGGGGA
>DUKX01000172.1:0-2326 GCA_013329085.1 Methanofastidiosum sp.
TATACAAAGGAGTCCTATTTTCCGGAGATTGCCTTTATTCAGTTCCTTCTTTGAGTATCTATAAAATGCCTTTTTATACAGATATAATGGCTCAGTTTGAGGATCTAAAAATATTATCCAGTTTCGAAACTGAATATTGCCTTCCCGCTCACGGGCTTCCAATAAGGGGGGCTGATGAATTTAAAAATGCCCTTATTGAAAACAGAAAAAAACTTGAGGCTCTTGAAGAAATGGTCTTAGAAATAATCAGTGAGGAAAAAAGTGAAGATATTATCAAAAGCGAGATAAGTGCTAGATTATCAATTAATTATGATTTTACAAAATATATCTATGTTACTATAACTACAAAGGCATTCCTCCATTATCTATATAATTCTGGTAAAGCAACATTTGTAATTGAAGATGGAATCTTAGAATGGGTATCCTTACAGAAATCTTTTAAGGAAAAATCATAATTATCAATTATGAATAAATTGCCCATATTAATCATTTTCTTATTGTTTTTATCAATTTTGGGCCCAGGTATGGCAGAAGCATCTACTTATGATGTGATAGTCGTTAGGGGAGATATCCTAATTGACTATACAGTTGCCCAGGCTTATTCACAGAAGGAAAAAATTCCCATATTACTGACAGACCCAAAGACCCTCTCAGTATCTTCTAAAAGAGAACTCATGGGATTTTATGATGAAGGTGCGAGAAAAGTTCTCCTTATAGGTGGAACAACTGATGCCATTTCAGAGAATATTGAGCTTGACATAACCAATATCGGATATGAGGTCACTAGGATATGGGACTGGGACAGGGCAGGTACAGCTGCACGTGTGGCTATTGATTTATGGAAGTCTTCAAGGGAGTCAGTAATTATTAACGGGAATATTGAGGAGTCATACCTAATTGCTTCAAAATTTGCAATGAAGAGAGGTATACCAATCCTCATCACAAATGAAAATGAACTAACTACTTCAACTATAGAGGCGCTTGACATGATAAATGTCAGAAAAGTCTATGTAGTGGGTCCGATGATTTCAGAGAACGTTGTAAAAAGCCTCNNAATCTCAAGATAGACATACTTTCAATGTTAGCTGGATTATTTCTTGGGGCTGTAGCACTATTAATCGTTTTTAGATTTAAAAAAGATGATTCGGTGCCTGTATTTGTCTTAACGGAAGATGAGAGGAAACTTATCCAGGCACTTAAGAATGGTGAAGACAGACAAGAAAGACTTCCTGAAGCAACTAACTTTTCTAGGCCGAAGATTACAAGGCTTGTGATGGACCTTGAATCAAAAGGTATAATCTTCAGAGAAAAGAAAGGAAAGACATATAAAATAAAGCTAGATAAACCCATCAAGGATACCCGATAGGAGGATTATCATGAAGTGTACATCATGTAAGAGAGAGATTACCTCAAATGAGCAGGCTGTTCAGTTCCCCTGCCCTTCTTGTGATGAGATTGTAATAAGATGCGAAAGATGCAGAGTACTTGTAAATAAGTACCAGTGCAAATGTGGAGAGTTTGTTGGACCATAAAGGTGTTTTGATGGCTGATTTTAATTTAAGTATCACGGCAATGATAATGCCAGATTCCCCTGATGTGGATATTGGAGTAATGAAAAAGGCTATTGAGTCTGCAGTACCTTCTAATATGAAGCTTCATAAAATTGAAGAAATTCCCATAGCATTTGGTCTTGTATCTTTGAAGGTCATGTTATTGGGCAAGGATCAGGCAGGCGGAACTGACGAACTTGAAAATAACTTCTCAAGTATAGAGAATGTTACTCAAGTTGAGGTAACTGACGTCAGAAGACTTGTCGGTTAATTTTTAATTTTTAAAAGATTCAAATTTTTCTTTTCTAAAACCACAACTTTTATAATGAATAAGTATTAAAAATAATTGGTGATTTAATGCCAGAAGATTTTTTTACATATGAGAATACAGTCACCTGGAAGAAGGAAAAGATTGGAGAATTATCGTGGGAGGGAAAGCCCACAATAGAGATTGCAACACCCCCTGAATTTAAAGGTCATGAGGGGATTATAACCCCAGAAGATCTCTATGTTGCAGCTGAAAATGTCTGCATCTTTACTACTTTTCTTTCAAGGTCAAAACTTGTCAACTGTGACTTTAAAAGCTTTAAAAGTGAGTCAAAAGGATTTTTAGAAAAATCTCCAAATGGATATATCTTTACTAAGATCCTTATAAATGTCTATGTAACAGTTGCTACAAAGGAAGATATCCCAAGGGCAGAAGAAGCAATAAAGCTTGCAAAAGAAAGATGCTTTATTGGAAACTCGATTAAAACAGAGGTAGAGATTAAATCATT
>DUKX01000172.1:2337-2932 GCA_013329085.1 Methanofastidiosum sp.
CCTGTCTCCTGTAGATAGGTACTCTTGATTGTAAATCTTTTCAAAAGTGACTGTCTCAGATACTGTTTCAAGGTGTATTATCGGTTCGTAGCCTTCTTTTATTCTTGTCGGGTGATTTAGTATGAACACTTCGGCTAAGAACTCTCTCACAGACTTACTTTCGCCGTTTTCATCCTTTATTACCATCCCTCTTCTTATGAGGTCAGCATCTACGCCTTTAATGGCTATGCCGAGGATGTCTCCGACTTCACCCTTTGCTTGAACAAGGTGATGCTGTTTTATCGATTGACAGGATACCGTTTCATATCTATCATTTATTGGCCCTAAAAGGAGTTCCTGCCCTTTTTTTACAATACCTTGCTTGACTCTTCCACTAACAACAGTTCCCGCCCCTCTAACTTTGTAAACTTTATCAATGTACATCAAAAACGGTTTTTTGTAAAGTTCTTCACTTGTTTTTTCCGGGAGATTCAAAAATAGTTCATTTAGTATATCAAGACCTTCTAAGGTAATTGAAGAAGCTTTTATTATGGGTATCAAAAATCTTTCGGATACCTTCTTTGAAATATTCTGCGCAGTTTCTTTGTCCTTAACA
>DUKX01000172.1:2960-4903 GCA_013329085.1 Methanofastidiosum sp.
TCTTTTGTTATTGGCGTTACTCCGTCATCTGATGCAACTATCAAAAGCACATAGTCTACTCTCTGCCCAAGGATCCCGCGGACAGTAGTCCTAAGCCATGGTGCATGACCTGGGCAGTCAACAAATGAAATAATCTTTGTTGACCTATCTATTAGGTCAGCAACTTCTTTCTTGTTAAGGGGATTTTTTAGGTATATCCTTTCATCGCCTTTAAATCCAAATACTGCATGTGTAATTTCGGCAGTCAATCCCCTTTCTATTTCATGCGGTAGGAAATCAAGAAATATTCTGGTCTTTCCAACTCCGTCATCCTCCATGCCTGTAAGTAGCGTCCCGATGAGTGTTGATTTCCCGTGATCGACATGGCCGATAGTGCCTATAGTGATGTGCTCTTTAATGCCCTTTTCAGAATTTGTTTCTTCAATTGTGACTCTTCCAAATAAGCCGTTTTCGTTATACCTTTCTATGTCAGTTATTTTAGCGCCTATACCATCGGCAAGCCGCTTTATTACATCAAGGGTCTTTTCAAACTCTTCTTGAGATTGACAGACCACATCGCCATCATCCGATACACCTATTATATAATAGGCTTTTCCGCCGCCTGTTTTTAATCTGTACTTCATCTGGGCGGATAACCTCTCCCTTCTATCCTTTAAGAGGTGCTCATCGCCTAATGCTGACTTGAACTCTATGTTCTTTCTTTCACCTTTTTCAAGGACTTGGTGTATACTTTCCTTCATTCGAAAGTATTACCTGAAAATACCATAAAAAGGTAACTACTATTAAAAAATGATTATCGGTAAGCAATATTTAGAAATTTACATTTTTTGATAGAAAACCTTTAAATAGTAAAATTTATAAGTTATAATGTATATTAGCATTAATGAGATGATAGAATGGTTGGCAATGATTATGATGACCTCAAAATGGAATATATCAAGCTAAAGCAACAGCTTGATACCTTCATGCAGATCATGCCTCGAATGGGTTACAGTGGCGCCCCTGTAGAATCAAAGGAGATTGTCACAAAACTCGACGAGATAAAAGAGATACTAAGTGCGGCAGCAGTTGAGGAAGGGGGTGCCTATGAAGATCCCATCGTTGGAAAACTTGAGAAGTTGATAAATCTCTTGGAATCAAGCGTGGTAGTTGAAGGCACAGAAGGCGAAGAGGATAAATTAATGGAATCCCTCTCAAAAGTAGCCACAACGATGGAGCAGGTAGCTGAGTCAATCAGGATGAACACAGAAAAGCTCCAGGAGATGGAGAAAACTTTTAAGACGATGGGTCAGAACTATTCAACAAAACAGGAGCCACCAAAAAAGATACAGTACGAGCCGGAAGAGCGGTTTGAGAGAAAGATGACAGAGGAGAAAAAGGAGTCTTCAACTAGGGAGAAGCATGAGGCTCTCCTCGATGAAACACTAGGCGAATTTTCTGAAAGTGAATTCCTAAGAAAGGTAAACCAAGTGCTCCCTGAGGAAAGGATAGAAACCATTTTTTCGAAAAAGAGAATGGATTCTAATGTGGAAACTGGGGCAATGGAAGATGAGCCCTCTATGGACGACATCTTAAGGGAAGCCCAGGAACTTGGAATTGACACAAAAGAGCTCATGAAGGATATAAAGGGGGGTAGCACAAAAACAAAAACTTCAGGATCCATATTTGCGCCCATAACGCTTTACATTCTTGGTATATTTTGGCTTGTATTTGCTATTCTCTTTTTGTTCAATAATATGGGGATGCTGCCCGCAAACAATCCAATTTCTTCAGTATTCAATATTTTAAGAACTGGTTTTATGGGCCTAATATTCTACATAGTAATGATGGTTACAGGTATACCACCAATACTCTTCGGAATGAAAGCAAGAACGCCCTCAGGTTCAAAGGGAAGTGATAATGCTGTACTCTATGTAGTAGGTGTGCTGTGGCTTGTTTCAGGG
>DUKX01000175.1 GCA_013329085.1 Methanofastidiosum sp.
CATTATCATTTAGGCATATGCACGGTTTCGGTAGCCATACCTTCAGTATGATCAATTCTAAAAATGAAAGGGTATGGGTTAAATTCCATCTTGTCTGCCAGCAAGGCATCAAAACTCTGACAGATGCAGAAGCAGAAGCTATAATTGCAAAGGATCGAGAAAGCAATCAGCGTGACCTTCTTGAGAGTATTGACCGCGGGGATTTCCCTAAATGGAAGATGTTCATCCAGGTAATGACTGAAGAGCAAGCAAATAAAATGCCTTATAATCCTTTTGATTTGACAAAGATCTGGTATAAGAAAGACTTTCCATTGATCGAAGTTGGGTATTTTGAACTAAATCGTAACCCAGACAATTATTTTGCAGAAGTTGAGCAAGCAGCTTTTAATCCTGCCAATGTTGTTCCTGGGATAGGGTTTTCACCAGATAAAATGCTTCAGGGAAGACTGTTCTCGTATGGTGATGCCCAACGTTACAGATTAGGTGTCAATCATCACCAAATACCTGTAAACGCACCAAGGTGTCCAGTAAACAGTTACCACAGGGATGGGCAAATGAGGGTTAACAATAATGCAGGTAGCACTCTTGGATACGAACCTAACAGCTATGGAGAATGGCAAGAACAACCAGGATTTAAAGAACCACCACTTTCTATAACAGGCCCAGCAGACAATTGGAACTTCCGAGAAGATGACGATGATTACTACACTCAGCCTGGAAAACTTTTCAGATTGATGAATCCAGAGCAGCAAAAAGTATTATTTGAGAATACCGCTCGTGCAATGGGGGACGCTCCAAAATTTGTTAAAATCAGACACATTGGGAACTGTCTCAAAGCCGATCCTGCTTACGGCAAGGGCGTTGCCGATGCATTAGGGATCTCACTAGCCGAAGTAAAATAATTCAGTTAAAACAATATATCTTGGGAGGGGAAAACATTAACCCTTCCCTTTCTTTAATTTATCTTTAAGTTTTTCCAAGGGTACAGTCATATATCTTTCCAGTAATGACTTCTGTCTGAATCAATAGATCAACCAGTGGAAAAATATCTTTGGGATAAAGCTTTCTTTTTAGAATCTGGCCTTCCATAATTTTTTCTTCTATTTCTGCCACACTTCTATTTGTTCTTCTTGATTGTACCTCTATTTCTTTCTCATGCCTTTCAGTAAAAACGTAAGTAGGCGATATCCCATTAACCTTGATATTGTATTTTGCAGCTTCACTTGCCGAATATCTTATTAGGGCTTCAAGTCCGGCCTTTGCGATACCATATGGGGCTTTATTATGCGACACGTCTTTTGATGAGGAAGAAACAAAATGCAGTATACTCCCTCCTTGATCGCCATTTCTCTTCATGTATTTGATTGATTCTTTCGTCAGCATGAAAGCAGTTTTGAGATTTGTATCAATCACTTTATCGTATTCTTCAATCGGAAAATCCTCAATTGTGTGGGAATAGAGGCTACCTCCTATGGTATTGATCATGACATCAAGTCTTCCATATTCCTCAATGATGTAGCTAAAAAGGAATTTGAGATTGTCCTCTGAGTTTAGGTCCATGGGCATGTAGTTGAACTTTTCATCTTCTTTTATTCTTGTGAAATCCTGGAGATTCTTCCTGCCACTTCCTATTAGCACCTTAACATTCTTATTCAAGTGCTCAAGGATAGGTTTACCAATGCCCCCACTTGCACCTGTCAGTAAAATTACCTTTTCGGAGAGTTCCATAATAGTAATTGTGGATTTACTAAATTAAATAATTATCTGATTGATTCGTATACCTATTCAATAATACCAATAACTTTATATAGTATTAGATAACTATATTGATTAGCAATAGTAATTAGCACTTAGAGGAGATTATTATGGAAGATGTTAAGGTTGTTGTCTTTGGAAAGGAAAACGCTGGGAAGAGCACCCTAATCAAAGCCATAGAACATGATGCAATAAACATTGATAAGAATAATACTACAGTTTCCATGGACTATGGAAGGGCAATTGTCGGCGGAAGAAAAATTCATTTTTACGGAACGCCAGGGCAAGAAAGATTTGACTTCATGAGAGACATCTTATCAAGGGGTGCGAACATAGGGATAATGGTTTTGGATTCTACGATGAATATATCAGAATTTGACATACACCTTTTGCAGGAATTAAAACAGAAAGGAATTCCCTGCTTGATATTTTTGAACAAGAGTGACATTGCAGACACTGAAGCGATAAAAAGAAAATTCAATGGATTTCCAGTCATAGCTGGATCTGCAAAGATGGGAAATGGCGTAAATGAATTAATCCATTCGCTTGTAGACCTTGCATAGAATCCCAATAACCTTTTAAATTTATTAAAATAATCTTTAATATATGAAAGACAGCTACCTCTTACCTCTTTTAACATTAGCTAAGAAGGGTAAGGTCAAAGGGTCTGTTTATATTTCTTCAAAGGATCTTGGAAAAGAGCTTGGGGTGTCCCAACAGACTGCTTCGAGGTGGCTAAAAGAGCTGGAATCTTCTGGTGCTATAGAAAGAATATTTGTGAAAGGAGGGCAGACGATTACGCTTACTGAACACGGAAAAAATTACCTGAAGACTTTCTTCGTCGACATGTGCGAACTATTCAACAAAAAAAATGATGAACTTACTATCGATGGAACGATAGTTTCTGGGATAGGCGAAGGAAAATATTATGTTTCAAGGCCTTTTTACAAAAAACAGTTTGAAGATGGTCTTGGGTTTAGCCCTTATTCTGGGACACTTAATATTACACTCACCGACGAAACAGACATATTGCTTAGAAAATTCCTTGATAGATACCCTTCAGTTATATTGAAATCAGGCACCGANNCACCCTCAAAATGTCGTTGAAATCATAGCCCCTAAAAATCTCAAAAACTTCTTAAAGAAAAAAGACGGTGAACTTATTAGAATTACAATCGAGGTTTAGTTTATGAGGATTGTTTTAAAGATTGGCGGATCTCTTGTTTTTCCAGATAAAATTGATGTTGAACTGGTAAAGAATGTTTCCAAACAAATTGTTTCACTTTCTTCTAATCATGAATTCTTAGTTGTTGTTGGAGGCGGAACAATAGCAAGAGAGTATATCCGAGCTCTAAAAGATATCGGAAAAGATGACACGTTCCTTGATTTTGTCGGGATGGAAGTTGCCAAATTAAACGCTTCTCTTTTCATGGGCGCTTTGGGGAAAAAGGCTCCTGTAGAAGTTTCAAATGATTTTAAGCATGCGTTGTCAACTTTGTATTTGGGTAAGATTCCTGTGCTTGGTGGAACACATCCAGGGCATACAACTGACGCTGTTTCTTCAATGCTTGCTGAATTTGTAGGCGCAGATTTATTCTTGAGATTCACAAATGTAGATGGCGTATATGATAAAGACCCACGAAAATTCTCCGACGCAAAGAAGCTTGGAAAAATCAGCCACGAAACTCTTCTTGAGATAGTTGAAGGAACAAAGGCAGAAGCAGGAGTAAATGCAGTTATTGATCCATTGGCAGCAAAAATTTTGAAGAGGTCAAAGATAAAGACCATAGTCTGCGGGAAGGAAGAACTCAAGAACATAAAGGCCATCATAGAGGGAAAGCATAAAGGGACAGAAATATTCTAATTGTTAGATGCCATGATGGGTGCAAGAGTCTCTAGGTCAGAAGCAGAAAAGCACAGAATTTCTCTTTTAGATATGGGAGTCCTTGACATTAATTTTAAAATTGCCTACGATGGCGACTATGTAGTATTGCCACTCAAAGAGAAGATTAAGGATTATGATATTGTAGATTATGATTTCATACCACTTGAGAAGAGAAAAAGCTCTTTAAGAGAAATACTATCAAAAAAAATCCCCGAATCTTACCTTTTAAAACTCCGGGCTTTTGATGCAATAGGGAATATAGCATTGATACAGTTGAGTGATGAGCTCATTCCTTATCAAAATATGATAGGTGAAGCACTTTTAGAGTTAAATCCATTTATCAAAGCAGTTTTTAGAAAGGATAGTATTGAGGGAGAATACAGGGTTCCTAAACTAGAGCTTATCGCTGGCGACCATATCACAGAAACTGTCTATCGGGAGTTTGGGGTAAGAATTTTACTTGATGTTTCCAAGGTATATTTCTCGCCGAGATTATCTGAAGAAAGGAAAAGGATAACATCCCTTGTTGAGAAAGATGAGATAATCTTGGACATGTTCTGTGGCGTTGGACCTTTTTCTCTTATGATCTCTAAAAAGTCAGAGCCTAAAAAAATATATTCGATTGATATAAATGAAGTGGCCATATACTACCTTAAAAAGAATATTGCTCTGAACAAGACTTATAATATCGTCCCGATACATGGCGATTCAAGAATCGAGATAAAGAATATTGAAAATCCTGATAGGATAATCATGAATTTGCCTCACTCTTCATTCGAATTCCTCCCAGATGTCTTTTCAACATATAAAAATGCCATAGTTCACTTCTACGCAGTTTCTGAAAATATTAATCTNNNAATTACTTTCATTTCTTTGCCTTTTTTTAGAGCTTCAATTAAGCCCCTATCAATGTCAAGTGAGGCTTTGCTTGATGCTATGGCATAAGTTCTGCTTGAGATAAAAGAAGAAGTTCTTATGACAAGCTCCCTTTGATCAGTTATTCTGTGATTTTTTGGGATAGTGGCTTCAAAAGTCTCTTCGAAGCCATCTACCTTCATTACAAAAATTAATCTTCCATTTAGTTTGTTAAGGTCGCCAATATTGTGATCTGATGAAATTCCCAATATGCAATCACCGTTGCCTTTGATATGGTCGTCTTTTGTGAATTCCAAAGTGCTTCTGTGCTCAGCAGTAATATTAGGGTGGCCCTTAACCGTAAATGAAATCATAACCTAAAAAAAACCTTTAGTCTTAAAAGATTTACTTTCTAGGTAGAATCATGCACGACTACCTTGAGGAGTTAAGATTATTTTCCGAGAAAATAGGCATGAAAAATTTTAGGGAATTTGATCCTTCTCTGCTTTTGCCTGAAGATAGAATCAGAGAATATTGTTACCAGAATTTATGTGGCAATTATGGAAGACATTACATGTGCCCCCCATCTATCGGCACAGTTGAAGAAATTATAGATAAATTGAATGTTTATAACAAAGCCATCCTAATTAGATACTCAGAAGAAATGAATGTAAAAGAGGATATGAGGAAAGTTAAAAGGTCTAAAATTGACTTTCACAAGAAGATACTAGAGCTAGAAAAATTTCTTTCTCAAAAGGGTATTGAATCTTGGGGTCTTGTAGGAGGTTACTGTTCTTTTTGTATCGAATGTAAGGCAATTACTGATAGGCCTTGTAAGCACCCTCACAAGGCAAGGCCTTCCCTTGAATCACTTGGAATCGATGTCCAAAAACTTCTTGATAATTTTGGCCTTGACAATAAGTTTTACCCAGATAAGATTGTCTGGACTGGTTGTATACTAATTAATGAAAAAGCGAAAAGATAAGTTTAAATAAAACCAAGTAATTAGGTATTTCAATGAAAAAAATATATTGTGNNAATCAACAGAAGAATCAAGTTGCCCAGGATCTTTATAGCACAGGCGCAACTTTTATGAGGGCTGAAAATTTTCTAAAAGCAAAAGATTTTTTTATATATTCACACAACGAAGCCATTAAAGCAGGTAATAATTATTTGGCCTATACTTCAAATGAGAGAATTAAAGAATGTAATAATATTTTGGGTTTAGATATCAATGATTATACTTTAAGTAAAGCTCTAATGTCAAAACAGATAATTTTGCCTTCAAGTATACCTAATTATTACAATATTAAAAAAACTATAACTGTTTATCCTTATAAGAAATACGGTTCTATTAAATTAGAAGCCTTTAAAGATCAAAGTTTAGAGTTTAAATATCAAATTAAAACAGGAAATGTTTCGATTTACTTCATTGACGAAGAGGCACATGAAAAATTCTTGAAAGCTAACTGGTTTCTTCCTTTCTTCACAGAAGGAATAACTGGAATAGAATTACCTTCTAATACTGGGCCTTTAGTGAGAACAAGCTATAATGTACCCCACCAAGGATATTGGTATTTCATTGTTATTACTGAATCTCAAGACAAAGGCGAGGTAGAAATAGAAATTCTATAATAAATAATTTAAACTTCTATTCTTTTCTTGATCTGATGA
>DUKX01000093.1 GCA_013329085.1 Methanofastidiosum sp.
GAATTAAATGAAGAGATAGAATAAGTATATCTGGTATAATTTCATGGAAAATTTTCACTGCCCAAGATGTAGACTAGAGATTAAATCTTGCCCTAATTTTTGCTATAAATGTGGATTTGATTTGAGAAAAATAACTGAATTACTCCGTGATGGGGATATTTTTTACAACGAGGACAAATACCCAGATGCAATTGAGTGCTATGAAAGGGCCATTAAAATAGACTCAAATAACGCACTTGCATGGTGCGGCAAGGGCGATGTGCTTCTGAAGCAAGGTAAAAATTCCGAGGATGTAACATATTGTGTCAAATGTCATTTATCTCCTGTTTTATCCGAAGCATTTTACAACGATGCAGTTAAATGCTATGAAAAAGCCACTAAAATAAATCCTGAATTTAAAGACGCGTGGTACAAAAAAGGGGTTGCTCTTGAAAGATTAGGGAAAGATTCAGAAGCTAAGAAATGTTTTGAAATTGCAAAAGAGCGAATCTAAATCAAATCTAGATTATTAAAAGAATTAGCCATAGCGAATTTTAAGCGATAAGACTATGAATACTAAAACTAGTGATACTCCATTGGCAACTATAATGGGGGTATTATCTATTAAAATTCCATAAGAAAACCACAATAAAATTCCTGTGAAAAATATAATGTACATCAAAAGAGATATGTCTTTAGTCTCTTTGAACTTCCATGTTTTCATTACCTGTGGAATAAAAGATATGGTTGTAAGTGCACCAGCTAAAAGCCCCAAAATAGTTATCATTTCCACGCTTTTAAGAGAATATAACCTCCTTAAAAGGCTTTAGTTAATCTTTTCAGAATAATCAACTAAACTAATATAGTTATAAAATGAATTCAATATTCCTCTTAACTTAAAATTTGGAAATTAGTTATTGATTTTTATAAATTATTAATCAAAAATTTAATATTAATTTTATAATATTAATAATTAAGCAATAAATTTATAAATTATTACTCAAAAACAACTAACAAATATACAAAGTCAGAGGATCAACATGAAAAAAGCACTAGGGGCATATGTAGTCATAATAATTTTAATTTCAGCAATGCCTATTTTGGGCGAAGCTACTAATTATGAAAAAATGGATAAGGCAGTCAGGGAGAAAGTCGAATCTGGCTTATCAAATATTGACGTGATTATCGAGTTTTACGAATTAGATGATTCATCAAGGCATTTGATTTTCAAGGAAAAGATAATCAATGAGTTTATTGAATTAAATTCAATTCATGCTATACTGAGTGCTGACGAAATAAAAAACATGAGTTCAAGTAAATATGTAAAAAACATATGGCACAATACGGGCGGACTTACTCTTTTTGACGCAATAACTTTTTCTTCTGAAGACCAGATAGTTGTAAATGGGTTCATGGGCGCAGACACTATTAAGGCATCACCTTTGTACCAGCTAGGGTACAAAGGAAACGGTGTTACAGTTGCAGTCTTAGACACTGGAATACGTGAAACACATGTTGAATTCCCCGAAGGAAAGATTTTGTATCAGTATGATTTTGTAAATAATGATCCGATAGCCGAAGATAATGATGGGCATGGAACATTTGTTTCTGGGATTATTTCCGGCCAGAAATATACTACGGCCGATTGGGCAGGATATTATGACTTTGTTGATACAACACCCACAAATACCATGGGCCTTTCACCAGGATCAAAGCTTGTAATTCTTAAAATTATTGAAAACGATTCTGGTACATTATCTGATTATTTAGAAGCGTGCAACTGGTTAATTTCTAACAAAAATACATACAACATCCGAGTTGTGAACATGAGCGCTGGATGGGATGTAGAATCAATGATATCGAGTGGCTGGCCTTTGGACGGAACCGATCCAGCAAGTACTACTGCAAATTCAGTTGTGGCCAAAGGAATTGTTTGGGTAAATGCGGCCGGAAACAGTGGCCCATCAACCGATACAATTGGCGCACCTGCCAGAGCTAAAAATGTCATCACAGTTGCAAATGCGATTGATAGAACTGTTGCATCTAATGGAGTGACAATAATAAAAAGAGCTCCAATTTCAATAGCAAATGATTCAAGCAGAGGTGGAGTATATTCTGGATTTAAGCCAGATGTTTCAGCACCAGGAACTCAGATAATGTCTTCTTTTATATCTCATGATTATGACTATGCTCTTGCAAGCGGAACTTCTTTCTCTGCCCCTTTTGTTGCAGGGTCCGCCGCAATATTAATTCAAAGACATCCCAACTGGACCCCTTACCAAGTAAAAATTGCTTTAATGAGAACAGCAACACCAATATCCGGGGCATTAGTGTATGAGCAGGGCGCAGGACTCGTCAATGTCAATAGGGCATTTTCATACAGGCAGGACTTTGAAAGAGCCGCCGTAATTGGAAAAGTAATGGCAATATTAAAGAAAAACAAAGAAAACAACTGACATTTGTATATTTATTCTTTTTATTAGTTAATTTTATATCTTATTGTTTACATTTTTCGTTATGAGTGTAGGGGAAGAGGTAATCCTTGTAGTTGATTTTGGAAGTCAGTATGCACATCTAATAGCAAGAAGAGTCCGAGAGCTTAAGGTCTACACCGAAATAGTATTTCCTGAGATAACAGTTCCAGAAATTGAAAAAATCTCCCCCAAAGGGATAATATTGTCGGGAGGGCCAAGGAGTGTCTATGAAAAGGATTCCCCTCTTCTAAGTGATGAAGTATTTGATTTTATTCTTAAAAAAGAGATTCCAGTTCTGGGAATATGTTATGGTCATCAATTAATTGCATTTAAAATGGGGGGTATTGTTAAAGGCGAGAAAAGAAAAGAATATGGCATTGCAACAGTTGACATACTGGACTCTGAAGGAATATTCAAAGATTTAGATAAGAAAGAAACAGTATGGATGAGCCATGGGGATCAGGTTTTTGAGATCCCCCCAGGTTTTATTGTAACCTCTAAGACTGAGACTTCTCCAATAGCAGCCTTCAGAAATACTTCCAAAAAAATTTATGGATTGCAGTGGCATCCTGAAGTTGTGCATACAAAGAACGGTAAAAAAATTCTATCAAATTTTGTTTATAATGTCTGTAGCTGTCAAGGCACATGGAATCTCGCTAATTTCATCGAAGAAACGATGAAGGAGATCAAAAGTAAAATAGGTAACGGTAGGGCAATTATAGCCTTGAGTGGTGGTGTTGATTCATCTGTTGCAGCTGCAATAACTGAAAAAGCAATCGGGAACAGATTGTATGCAGTATTTGTTGACCACGGGCTACTAAGAAAAGGTGAAACAGAAATAGTATCAAAGGCTTTTTCAGGTCATGATATCAACTTTAAAAAAATTGATGCAAAGAAAAGATTCTTTGAAAAATTAGACTGTGTATCTGATCCAGAGAAAAAAAGAATGATTATAGGTGAAGAGTTTATCCGGATATTTGAGGAAGAAGCAAAAAAGATAGGTGCTGACTTCCTTGTGCAGGGAACTATCTATCCCGATGTAATTGAAAGTGGGAGATCTCAGCATGCGGACACAATAAAATCTCATCACAATGTTGGCGGGCTTCCTGAGTCAATTTCATTTAAAGAGATAATCGAGCCATTGAGAGATTTATATAAGGATGAAGTAAGAGAAGTTGGAAGAAAGCTTGGACTGCCGGATAAAATAATTAATCAATATCCATTTCCAGGCCCAGGCCTTGCCGTTAGAATCACAGGCCCAGTTACAGAAGAAAACATCAGGATTTGCAGGGAAGCCTCGGCAATTGTTGAGGAAGAGCTAGAAAACGCATCAATTGAAAACATCTGGCAGGCATTTGCAGTTACCTTGGAAGATAAGGTAGTTGGAGTTGTAGGGGATCAGAGAAAGTTTGGCAGAATAGTGGGGCTTAGGGTAGTAGAATCTCAGGATGCAATGACGGCTAACTTTAAGAAACTCCCGTGGAATTTACTGGAGAACATCTCAACTAGGATAACAAATGAAATTCCAGAAGTAGTTTCAGTTGCTTACTTCATAAGCCACAAACCTCCACAGACAATAGAACCTTGTTAGTTGATTTATATGGTCTTTCTTGAGATAAAGGACAACATAAGCTATATTTCTATGAATACAAATATTGGCGTCATAGAATCTGGAAATACTTGCATATTAATTGATGGAGGCGGTAGCAAAGAGGACGGAGAGCATATACTTTCACTTTTGCATGAAGAAAATATTGTTCCAAAAGCAGCTATAATAACGCACGGTCATTGGGATCATTTTTATGGGCTTCTTAAAATAAAAGAAGAGTTTCCAGAGATAAAAATATACTCGTCTCCCCTTGAAAAAGCATTCATCGAAAATCCTTACCTTGAATTCTATTCTTATTTTTCTTCGACATCGCCCTTAAAAGTTTCCGATACTCCTATGGAGTTTAATGGAGTTCATGTAGATGGGGTACTTGATAAGGGATTTGTGAAAATCAACGGAGAGGAGATGGAAATTATCTCGTTGTCTGGGCACTCTCCCGGCGGGATAGGCATACTATACAAAGGAGTCCTATTTTC
>DUKX01000151.1 GCA_013329085.1 Methanofastidiosum sp.
ATATAACGTTAGTAATACCAAAACATTCTACAATATCATTAGCAATTATATCAGGCAAATTAACAATTTTTGTTACTTTCTTAGGATTTCCTTCTCGGTCTGTTTTTACCCAAGTAGTGATATATAATGTCATTTTACCACCTATTTTCTATTATTTTTATAATCCAACGCCGGTAACTTTGTAAGAAAATTTATATCCATGTTGCTTTGCCTTTGATTCAAACTCTTTTCTTATAACTTCAAAGTCAAAATTATACTGATATTTTTTCCCAAAAAGATTTGACTGTTCTTCTATAGTCCCTGCTCTAGGCCCAGACAAAGTATTGTAAGATTCTTTCTTAAAACCAAAACCTGGGCCCATATCGCTATCAATTCCCCCAGAAGATACTCCGGCCCCAGATTCTTTTAGCATCTCAGTGAATCTAACTTCTTTATTTGCTTCATCAACTCTAAATTTTGCCGAATACACTAGTTTTTGTTTAGAAAGAAAAGCCTTCCTTTCTGCGACTACCACTTCAAATTCGTAAATACCCTTTTTTTCATTAATTTTGGCAGGTATTCTAGAAACAATACCTTTGAGTTCATCAGCAACTGACATTATACTCCCTCCAATCAATATTATGGACTATTAGATATATAAATATATAGAAAATACTAAGATATATTTAATAAGTTTACCCCGGATTCATTGAAATCTTCAATATTTTTATAAACTAAAGAGAATTATAATAATAGGGAGATCCAATGGAATTTCTTAACGGCGAGAATGAAGAGAATAACTGGGAATTAGATACACAAGCATATGTAGAAACCTACACAAAAACTATAATCTTAACTGGAAGGGATGGCACAGAAACTACATATAGGCTTTCATTAATCTCTGAAGAAGGGCCGTGCAAGAAGTGCGGAGGCATTAGATTTAGCTACCTTGCTGAAGTGTGGGATGATCAAAATGGCTGGATCCAACTACCCGAATATGACGGCAACTACTACTGCTCAAATGATGTCTGCGATGAAGACGGCTTGAAACCCCATGAATTTGAAAAACTATTCCGGTCTATCCAGCAAAATGCCAAAAAGATAGACTTAGATTAATTCTCTATTTTCGATACTCTTAAATATTTATGATTGGAATATCTAGTATATGGAGAAAAATTTGAAATGTCCAAAGTGCGGCTCAACTAATATCGTGCCTATAGTCTATGGTATGCCTTCATACGAGCTTTTAGAAAAGGAAGGGGTGCGCGAAGTCCTCCTCGGAGGATGCATAGTAAATGATTTATCGCCAATCTGGCATTGTAAAGATTGTCAGAACTACTGGGGAAACTATTCTGATCATTTGGAGAACGGGCGACAAGAATTAGAGAAAAGGCACAATAAATGAGGGAAAATTCAGAAATTCAAGATAAAGAAGAATTATTTGAATCGAAAAGATATAATTATTCTTTCAAAGTATATTCTAAGTGAATGTCTTTATCAAATATTGTTGTGCTTCTGTATATCTTCAGAGTCCTTCAAGTGCAACTCTTTAGCCCACCATGTATAGTATATTTTGGATCTATGGCAATTATAGAAAGAAATAGTAGATAGCAAGTATAGCTAAGATAATGATCACTATTGGCACAAAGATAGACTTGATTATGCGGTACAATATATATGCAAGAATTATCGCCCCGATTATGGCTGCCCATACAGGTATTGTTATCATGCCAATATTATTGTTTTTCTCATATATAAATATATAGGGGAAATTATGAGATACAAAATATTTTTATTTAGTATATCCAAGTTTTCTGACTTTCTCGTAGTATTGTTGGGCTTCAGAATATCTGCCAGTTAATTCGAGCGCAATTCCTTTACCGCGCCATGCATCTGCATAATTAGAATCTATTTCAATGGCCTTGTCAAAACAATCTATAGCGTCAAAAAATTTATCGAGCCTTACAAGTGTAACTCCTTTGTTGTACCATGCTTCTGCATTGTTTTTGTCTACCTCAATCACCTTGTTAAAAAGAGCTATAGCTTCAGCATATCTTCCAATTCTTGCAAATGCAACTCCTTGCTTGTTCCATTCGTTTGTATCATTTGTATTTTTAGCAGTTGTCTTATTTTCCTCATTTATAATTGGTACATACTCCCGAAATATTATCTTTTCGCCACACTTGTTACAAAACCTTGAATTTTCTGGATTTGCATGCCCACGCACATTACATAATAACATAATAATCATGTAGTATTAGTTTTTATATCTATATAAATATATGGAAAAACAACATTTCAAGAAACTATATTTTATCTAAACTTTTTGATGCATTCTGACTATTTTTTGCCTTCTGGATCTGTTTAAATCCAAGTGAAACATGGGTAACTCCGATAACTATCATCAAGGAAAAAATGCGATTCAAGGCAACAAAAATAGAGTAATCATAGGAANNAAATATATTTGCCATAATAGCAATTATTGGGACAAACATAGCCACCATTTTTTCAAAGATTAGCCTAGTAGTTCTTACAGTTTCGTATTTAATTTTAGAATTTGTAGGAATAATGCTCTTTGTATATGTGCTCTACAAAATAATTAATTCTTACTAGCCCACTTCTTGGCCGCTTTTGTGGGAAAAAGAGTTGCAAATATAGTTTGTTGCCACTTGAGAAATTTATCGATGCAATCTAAACATATGTCTACGCTATGAGATTCATCAATTCTTAATTGATTAAATTTTGGATCATATCTATCGATTTCTTTCTTACATAATATGCAATCCATTGTAATCACGTTTTCTGGATATGTTTCAAAATAAATATCTACTATTCATTTCTTATATGCAACATATATATCTGCTTCTATCATTTTGCCATCTTTGAAGAAGTGATGTGTAAAATACACATTTCCTTTGGCATCAATAGAAGCCTCACCAGCAAGAGGTGAAATCATAAGCTCTGGCTCAGACCACTTTCCATTAACATTTCTTGATCTCCATAGGCCATAATCCTTGCTAATCCATAATTCTTTTCCATCGGGGGAGATTGCAGGCCAACCTTCATTTCTCTCAGTATTGACGTTTGAAAGATTTATTGGCTCAGACCATTCTCCTTTGGAATCTTTTTCCATAATCCAGATGTCCAAACCACCCTTTCCGCCGGCCCTAGAAGAATGGAAATACAGCTCATCCCCTTCAATGTGTAACTCCCCAATTTCATATTCTTCCTTAAAATTTGCTTTTTTCCAATTTTGCCATTTGTTTTTTGATGAATCAAATTCGGCTGTAAACCAATTAATCCCAGAATACCCCTCTCTTGCAGAACAGAACCAAATAGTATTATCCTTAACAAAACTACACCCGTCTAGGGCCAATTTTTTGGGATCTTGTAAAATTATTCTTTCAGGTTTACTCCATATATCTCCTGATTTACGTGAAACGTATATTCCAGTAACCCCATCGATAAGTTGTTTTTCAGCAGGTATGTTGACATCAGGTGTAAACCAAAAATAAAGGGTCTCGCCATCAGGCATTATGAAAGCAGAATCTTCGCCACCCCTAGTATTAATTGAGTATGGCAAATGAACTGGATCATTATACTCTAAAGAATGGGATTTAGGGGGGTTCAAATCAGTTTCAGGAGTGACTTTCACCGCATTTAAGGGGATTTTGCTTTCTCTGTCAATTGTTTCAATCTCTTTTACCACACAACCTAAGGTAAATGTCACTAGTATAAAACTCAATATTAAAACAGCTAGCTTTTTGTAAATCATATGCACCCCTATTAAGTTTTTTCAAAAGATTTAAATTTATCGTTGTCTTTCCAATTTCAGATAAAATCTCTATCGTTTTGCCCCGCAATCGAAGCAACACCATCTATGAACATTTATAGTGCCACCGCATTTTGGGCATGCCCATCTCGCTCTTTCATTTTTAACAAATTGCCTTATGCCCAGTTTCTTAATATTTTCAAGATTTTCAATCATGCTCATCCCATATTTAGTCCTGTATCTCTTATCAATGTTTTTTAGTCTGGTGAAAGGATATTTTTCACATTTAAAACAGAATTTTGTCTTTTTTATAGTCTCACAATTTTTTATGATGCATCTAACACAACTAACTGCCTTGTTTGTATCTGGCCCATTGCACCCCGTACAATGATTCTTCTCTCTTAGATAA
>DUKX01000143.1:0-8368 GCA_013329085.1 Methanofastidiosum sp.
AAATGAACATTGGAAAACTTGAATTGAGGGACAGAGAAGAATCTTTTATTAATTTAAATCCTTTGCAGACCGGCGGTAAGACCACTCCTGATGCTAGGAAGGCAATCATATCTTATATTGATGGATATTCTGTCTGTGACTGGTGCAAAGGGGCACTACAAATTACTACTGAGCCCGATATAGCCGGATTTTTAGGTGAAGTATCTGACTTTTTAGGAATGGATTATGCACTACCCACAAATGGTTGCAGGGAAGCAAAATATGGTGTGATGCATGCGATTTCAACAGGGGGCAGCATTCTGTGTGATGGCAACATGCACTATAGCTCCGAAGTTGCAGCAGAAAGAGCTGGATTAAAAATATATAAGGTTCCTAATGGTGGAGAGCCCGAATACAAGATTAGTCCTTTGAACTATGCAGAAGGATTTGAATCAATCAAAAAAGAAACCGGAAAATATCCAGAGCTCGCTTTATTGACCCACGTTGATGGGGAATATGGTAATGTCGTTGATGCAAAGGAAGTTGGAAAGATATGTAATGATTACTCCGTTCCTTTTTTACTTAATACTGCATACTCATCAGGCAGAATGGAAATAGATGGGAAGAAAATAGGTGCTGACTTTATTGCATGCTCTGGGCACAAATCATGGGCGGCCGGCGGGGGAAACATTGGTATACTTGCAATAAAAGAAGATTGGCAAGATAAAGTATTCAAACCTGGAACAAACTGGAAGTCAAAACCTTTAGAAATACTTGGATGCTCTTCTAGAGGGGCATCGCTTATGGCACTTATGGCATCTTTTCCATATGTCAAGGAGAGAGTGAAAAATTGGGACGAAGAAGTCAAAAAGGCAAGATATCTTGTAAACGAGCTAGAAAAAATTGACATAAAACAGCTTGGAGAAAAACCTAAAAATCACGATTTAATAAAACTTGACACACCTGTTTATGACAACATTGCGAAAACCCATAAGAAAAAAGGNNTGGGAACAGGTTAGCTATGTTGCAGAGAGCTTCCTTGAAATAGGAGGGGGCTAATTGGAAGGCTGCGTCCTTGTTAGATATGGAGAAATAGCCTTAAAATCCGATCAAACAAGAAAATGGTGGAACAAGACCCTATTAGAAAATATGGAGGATTGCCTAGGTAAAAATAATATAGATTATTCTTCAATTAGTGTTGTCTTGGGTAGATTAATTGTTTATACAGAGGATACAAGGAAAGCTTCAATTGCTTTGAAAAATGTTTTTGGTATTACATCCCTCTCGCCAGCTATAAAGCTAGAATCAGATTTCGAAAAGATTAAAGAGAAGTCTTTGGAGCTATCAAAAGATAAAGGCAAGAAGTTCAGAGTTAGCGCTAGGAGAATCACAAAAGAATTTTCTATGAATTCAAATGAGGTAAACGAAGTTCTGGGGGCCTATCTAAAAGAAAAGCTTAATCTTGAAGTAAGTCTCTTGAATTATGACTTTGAGATGGGGATAGAATTTCTTGAAGGCTATGCTTATCTTTTCACGGAAAGAATTGAAGCTTATGGGGGGTTACCGCTTGGCGTGCAGGGTGATGTATTATGTCTTGTATCGAGTGGAATTGACTCACCAGTTGCAGCGTGGTTATTGATGAAAAGAGGTTGCAGGGTAGATCTTATGCACTTTAAGATTACCGAAGAAGGGTACCAAAAGTATCTAAAAATAAAGGAAAATCTTCAGAAGTTTTCATATGGTCATGAAATTAAAGATTACATAATTGATGGTGTGCCATACCTTTCCAATACAAAGCAAAAATTATGTGAAAATGGAAAAGAAAAATGGCTATGTATTTTTTGCAAGAGAAGGTTCCTTAAGGAAGCTGAGAAGGTATGCAACGAAAAAGGATATCTTGCAATTATTACTGGTGAAAATCTTGGCCAAGTCGCCTCCCAAACTTTAAAAAATCTTACTCTTCTTGATTCAACAGTTAAAATGCCTATATTGAGGCCAGTTTTGACTTACGATAAAAATGAGATAGTTGAGATGGCAAGAACAATAGATACCTACCAGATATCAAAAGAGAAGGAACCTAAATGTCCATTCACGCCAAATTATCCGATGACTGCAGGCAGTATAAAAGAGCTTGAAAGTATTGAGAGGATATTATGGGAGTAAAAGAATTCATTGAAATAACAAGACCGTCAAACGCACTTTTTTCTGGTGTTGCAGTCTTAATAGGTGCACTTGTGGCGGGGGGCGGATTTATAGATATTTTCAAGATTGTTTTAGTATTTTTCGTTGCAATATTTGCCTGTGCTGGCGGAAATACAATTAATGATTACTTTGATTATGAGATAGACAAGATAAATGCGCCAAAAAGAGTTCTCCCAAGAGGCGCTATGAGCTTAAACACTGCGTATATATATTCAATAGTTTTGTTTGTTGTTGCATGCATACTTGCATTTATGGTTAATCTTTTAGCATTTTCAATATGTGTTGCAGCTTGCTTTTTGATGTATATATACGCAATGGTTCTAAAGAGAAAACCATTCTCGGGGAACATCCTTGTTTCTTTTNNATTCTTGCCTTGATTTCATTTTTTGCTATGGTTTCAAGAGAACTTGTTAAAGATATAGAGGATTTGAAAGGTGACATAAAAAAGGGCGCAAAAACTCTCCCTGCGATAATAGGGGAGTCAAAAACATTTAACTTGGCCTTTATTTTTCTCTTGATTGCGGCATTTCTTTTATATATCCCATTTGTTACAGGATTATATAGCTACATTTATCTTGGGATTGTAACACCTGTTGTAATTTTTGTCTTTTACATACTTTATACAATCCTAAAGCATAATGAAAATTCGGGAAAGATACAGAGAAACATAAAGAAGGCTATGTATCTTGTCTTATTGATATTCCTTCTTAGTGCCATTATTTTTCGGATTATGTAAAAGAGGAGAGCCAAGATATGATTTATGTTACAGACCTGACTGAATATCTATTCTGCCCATATAAACTATACCTCAAAAAAATCAAAGGCCTCCCACTTCCGCAAACACCCGAGATGTTAACCGGAACGATAATACACAAAATATACGAAGAAGTGATGTTGAGGGAAAGAATAATAATTGATCAACGAATAGATGAAAAAATGGGAATCGATGAAATCTTTAAGATCCTCTATGCAGATTCCAAAAGGGTCATTAAAAATATAATGATAAAAAACAAGGGGAAATTAAAAGATGCTGGTGTAGACTATCTGGAACTTATTAAAGAGCTGCAGGAAGAATTAAAGGAAGACGAGCTCTTGAAATCAATCAGGATCAAGAAATACATAGGTCTTTATGGTAAGGACCAAAATCTTTACAAAAATCTTTTCATGATGAAGGATATGGAGTATTCGATATTCTCAACTGAGTTGGGACTAAGTGGAAAAATTGATAAGCTTGAAGAAGATTCCGAAGGAAACTTATTTCCTGTCGAGCTTAAAACTGGGCTATTTTCAAACGGTATAAGAAAACATGAAAAACTACAAGTTTCAGCATATGCCCTGCTTTTAGAAAAAGAAAGAGGAATAAAAATACCTTTAGGTTTTTTAGAATATTATCAGGTCAAACAGAGGATCCCTTTTCTGATAAAAGATGAAGACAAGAAGGAAGTACTAGATATATTATCAAAAGTAAAAGAACTTCTTGAAGGAGAAAAGGAGCCCAAAAAGGATAAAAAGAACTTTTGTAAACGATGCGGATATAACGAATTCTGTTGGAGTAGCTAGCTGTAAGTTTTCTTTATGTTTGAGAACTCTTCATCATTGAAGCTATTGATTATTGTAACTTTTTCTGCTTTTATTGCTTTGATATATTTCATGAAAAGGTCATCTTGACTATTTCCTTCTATGTAAAGCTTTGAAGGTATATCTACAAGAAGTCTATTGTTTACTGTAGATATGGCATGAAGTATCTGCATCCCATCTTTATCTATATCTACAATATAAACATAAGAAGTGTAACCTTTAGTGATTGCCATTGAGGTGTAAAGAATAGCAAAATCTTCACAATCCCCGCCCCCAAAATCTATAGTCTCGTCAGGGTAGAAAATAATGTCTGGGAAGTTCTGTATCGTTACAGAGTCCCTGAGTTTTACTTCAAGCCACTTATCATTTTTTAAATCATATGCTTTGATGTTTGTCCATTCTTGAGTGCCTTCTGAAGTGCGGGTAAATGGGTCATAATAGTAGTAAAAATTGTCTATTATGTAATTGTATGAATTTAAGAGATAGTTCCCGGGAGGAATTTCTTCATTTATTTGATTTATTCCTTCAGAATTTGGCGTGATAAATTTTCCCATGTCTCTCTGATCTTCAACTATATTATTTTCTATTCTTGCAGAGTATCTCTGCAAAATCAGCGACGACCTTTTTTGCGAATTAATAAATAGTTCTTGATAAATAAGTAGTTGTTCATTTTCTTCTTGGGCGCTGGAAAGAAGTTTTTCTAAATCTTGAATCTTTTCAGTGTATTGCTCAACTTGAATGTCTGTTGCATTCTGGGCCAATACTGGTGGTAGAGGGGGTCCGCTAGAATAATATTCTGTGAAAAAAACATTATCTATCAGTATGAACATAGCAATAAAAATAACTGGAATTATGAACCATTTTTTGGGAGTTTTCTTTTTTTGAGTCTTTTCCACAACCATTAAAATAAATTATAATTTAATATATTTAAGAGTTAGTATTAATGTCTATTTCTTAGCATACTTGTTGATTAATTCGTTTAGCTCAGATATCTTAAACGGTTTTCTTATCACATCTTTTGCCCCAACTTCAAGAGCTTTGGGCCCAAGGTAACCATAAGCCGTAATGGCTACTATCCTAGCATCTGGGTCGATCGCCAATATTTCTTTTATTACCTCAATTCCATCTTTTTTTGGTAGTTTTAGATCCATAAGAGTGATGTCAGGTTTATGTTTTATGTACATCTCAAGTGCTTCATCTCCATCTTTTGCAAGAAGAAGTTCGTAACCAAGTGAGATTTTGTAAAAATCCAAAAGCTCCAAATAATCCTCGGCTATTAATACCTTCACCATTTTAATACCTCACGTAATTTCATTATACATCTTTTCCATATTATCGAGAGTTTTTTTCAGGAACAACAGTTGTTCTCTCTCTCCGGGTGGTAGATTTTCAGCCTTCAAAGAGTCTGCCACACCCATTACTATTGTCAGAGGGTTTCTAAAGTAGTCAATTACGTTTCTAATCCGATATGACACATATTCAAGAATCACCGCAGCGACTAAAAAAGCTATAACTGAACTCCTAACCATGTAAAAAGATCTGTCCCCTAGCATTAAATAGGAAACCCCTATTAGCAATATTATCAATATTGAAATTAGATAACCGCCTATTTTAATACTGAAAATCTTTTTCATGGACTAATTATAATACGGGCTAAATGTATAAAAGCATTGCTATTATTTTAGGTGAATTATTGCCCCGAGATTTATGCTCATTTTAATAAAATAAGAATCATAACTACCCTAAGCATAACATCTCCAAATAAAACAGCTATAAAATACCCAAATGTTATGGGCACGATAAATGGGAGTCCTGGAGTTGCCCAAAGATTGTCAATCCCTTTTTCAATCAGCTCTTCTTTATACTTCTTGACATCGAAATCTAAATCTCCAATGAAAAGCCTGATTACTCTTTTTCCTTTTTTAAACTCCTCTAATGGATAAAACTTCTCAGATAATTTATCTGTTTTTAGTCTATATCCAACCATCATGGCAAGTATTTTTTTGAGCTTCCCTGAATCATATTCCTTTGGAGAATCCTTTCTAAATAAATTATATATTAGGATCGCAATAGGGAGTAAAAGGCTGATGATTAAGGCATTATCAAAAACTGATACAGGGAATAGCCCAAATGCGTATTCTTTTCCTGGAAGAGATGGTAAAAGTGTCCCAAGGCCCATTAATATTTTTCCATCTCCGCCTCCAAATAGCCCTAGATAGAATAACAACAAAGCAAGCCCAAACATTAGTAAGAATACCCCTCCAGTAATTAATAATGGCCTAAATGATTGAAATGTAAAGGAAAGATAAATCGCATGAATAAATCCTATTATTGCAAGAATAATCCAGTGCCACTCTTCAATCTCCCTCTTTTTAATGTCAAGATAAGAAGCATGAAAAAGGACAACTCCACCGATAGCAATCTTAAGAATAGTAAATAAATCCATGAAGATATTTAAAGCATTGAATTTAAAAGGTTTGATTATTTCTTTATCTCTAAAATAATAGCCATTAAAATTTAAATTGAATCAATAGAATTATATTAAAAAAATAAAAAATTATTTAGGGGGCATCTCTATCATGCCATGCTTCATTAGAATGTGTGTTTCATCTCTGGCTTTTTTGATAGTTTTTTCGGCAATTTCATAAAGCTCGTTTTTGTTGTATTTGACTCTTGCAATGCCCTGCTCAATAGCCTTCATACCTACAGCCACAGCCTCTCTTGGGAATACTTCCCACTCGCTCATCTTTGGAACTATGTATTCATCAGAAAGCCCTTTGTCCTCTGCTGTCTTTGCAATTTCGAATGCCGCTGCAACGCACATTTCATCAGTTATAGTTTTAGCTCGGACATCTAAAGCCCCTCTAAAAATACCTGGGAATACAATTGAATTGTTAATTTGATTTGGGAAGTCGCTTCTTCCTGTGCCAACAATTCTAACACCAGCTTCTTTTGCTTCCCACGGCCAAATCTCTGGCATAGGATTTGCGGATGCGAATAGGATTGCATCTGTTGCCATTCCTCTTACCTCTTCCTTCTTTATGGTGTCTGGGCCAGGCTTTGACGCCGCTATACAAATATCAGCTCCTTTAAGTGCTTCTTTTATCCCGCCACTTCTCTGCTCCTTGTTTGCATTGATGCATAGATCCCATTTGAAGGGATTATTTGTTTTGTCTGCCTCAAGATCTTTCCTGTTTGCATTTAAAATTCCTTTTGAATCAACTGCAGTTATGTTTTTCTTTTTTGCCCCTGCTGCGACCAATACCCTCGATGATGCTATGTTTGCTGCGCCTGTTCCCACAAGTACAATATTAGCTTCACTAAGCTTTTTGCCAACAACCTTTAATGCATTAATCGCTCCTGCAACTTCTACAGTAGCTGTACCCTGTTGGTCATCATGCCATACTGGTATGTCCATTTCCTTATCTGCCCTTAATTTGTCCAGGATAAAGAAGCACTTCGGCTTTTCAAGATCCTCAAGATTAATTCCTCCAAATGTGGGCTTGAGTAGTTTGCAAACTTCAATTATTTTTTCCGGATCCCGTGTGTCAAGGCAGATTGGATACGCATCGACTCCGCCAAGATACTTGAAAAGAAGGGCTTTCCCCTCCATGACTGGCATTGCGGCCTCTGGACCGATATTACCAAGCCCCAATACTCTTGTTCCATCGGACACTACAGCAACTGCATTTCCCTTGTTTGTATGGTCAAATACGGCTTCTTTATTTTTGTGGATGGCCTTACAAGGCTCTGCAACTCCAGGGGTATACCATATTGCAAAATCAGAGAAATCCCTAATGCAAACTTTTGATACAATCTCAATCTTTCCCTTGTAAAATGGGTGAAGCTTCATTGCGTCTTCTGCTGGTTTTGATGCTTTTTTAATCAGATCTTCCTTTGAAAGTTTTTCCATTAAATCACCTATATTTTTAATATTTCCTTTGCCTTTGGTATATTTTTTTCAACTTCCTTGTCAACATCGGCATAAAGGCTATTGCCATGTGCATCAATTGCAACTGTTAGTGGGCCAAACTTCTCACCAACTAGTACCCATAAAGCTTCGGGCATCCCAAGCTCATACCATTCTACGCCAAGTACTTCCTTGATTCCCTTGGCGGCAAGAACTGCAGCACCACCTGTTATTGCAAGATACACGCATCCAAATTTCTGCATTGCATCAACAGTAGGCTTTGACATTCCACCTTTTCCAATTATTGCTGAAACCTTAAACTTCTCTATGAACTCTGGTTCAAGTGAATTCATTCTAGTCGATGTAGTTGGACCTGCTGCAACTGCTCTCCACTTGTCATTTTGCTTTGCCATGATGGGCCCGCAGTGATAGATTGCAGCACCCTTAAAGTCATAGGGGATTTTCTTACCTTCTTTTGCATACTCTAAAGCATGCATATGGGCTTCATCTCTGGCAGTAAAGAAAACACCGTTAAGATAAACAGTTTCCCCAATCTTTAACTCTCTAACAGTTTTTTCATCAAGCGGTAAATTTAATATCTTATCCATAATATCACCTCTTGTAGGTCAGATGCTCTACCCTCCCGTCTTTGTAAATCCTTGCTGTCGCCTTTCTTCCTGCCCAACACTGGACATTTAT
>DUKX01000143.1:8510-9239 GCA_013329085.1 Methanofastidiosum sp.
CCAATACCAAGGCCGATTATTGTAGGTGGGCATGGTTTTGATCCTGCACTAACTACTGTGTCAAGAGCAAATTTCTTAATTCCCTTTATTCCATCAGAAGGATTTAGCATAGCTACCTTTGACATGTTTTCACTGCCTGCGCCTTTGGGCATTGCAGTTATTTCTATATAATCAGAATCAATTGGAGTAAAATTAATATAAGGCATATAATCCCCGACGTTGTCTCCAGGATTTTTTCTTGTGAGGGGGTGAACTGCATTAGGTCTCAAAGGTACTGTTCTTGTAGCTTCTCTCACTCCGTCAATAATTATGCTGGTCAATTTTTTTTCAAGTTTTGGATTTTCCACATCACCAATCTTAACAAAAAATATGTGAATGCCTGTGTCTTGGCACATCGGAGTTGAAGTCTCCTCAGCCATTTTTATATTTTTTAGTATCGCCTCTAATTGGGCCTTTGCAGGCCCTTCTTCAACTTCATAAGCCTTTTCCAAGGCATTTTTGACATCCAAAGGAAGCTTTGTTGAAGAGTCCTTTAGAAGTTCAATTACGGTATTTTTTATTAGGGTTTCATCTATCATTTAATCCCCCGAAAAATAGAGTTCCGTATACACATTGTTTTTTCGCTTTAAAAAGATTATTGTTTAGATAAATATCGATAATAATTTGACCATTTGTATAAAAATCATTAATTTTTCTACATAAAAAATCAATAAATATAAAAATATTATA
>DUKX01000158.1 GCA_013329085.1 Methanofastidiosum sp.
TATTGGCGGCAACAGTCATTGGAACCCTTCTGTTTTGGAGTTTTAGAGTTGCCATAGCTTTTCTTGGGATATCGATTTTATTGTTAACGCAGACATTGGATATTCCCCATCTTATTGAATTTGCATCGCTTGAAGTAATATTATTTCTTGTCGGGATGATGACCCTTGTTGGAATGTTGAAAGATGTTGGATTTTTTAGGTGGTTGATGATTAAAATCGTCAAACTGACTAACTTTGAAGCGCACCTCCTTTTGATTGTTTTTTGTTTACTGTCTGCAGTCCTCGCAATGGTCATTGATGAGGTCACTTCCATTATTTTTGTAACGGCAGTCTTATTAGAAATAACAGATTATTTTGATGTTAATCCCGTTCCATATGTTATTTCCTGTGTTATGGCGACTAATATAGGCAGCTCTGGGACAGTTTTGGGAAACCCCATTGGAATATTGATTGCAATGAGGGGCAAATTATCATTTGAAGATTTTATTATATGGGCATTTCCAGTAGCAATAATATCTTTGATTGCGACTATCATAATAGTATTGTTCTGGTATAGAAAGGATGTAGCGCTGTTTAAGTCGAAAATAAGATTAAAAATGAGAACAACAGAAAAATTGGCATTCCAGGACGAATGGGAATTTGTACCAGACAAGAAAGAGTTTAAGATAGGCGTCGCAATATTTTTATCCACAATAGCGCTTATTGCTATGCACAAAAGACTTGAATCTTTATTTGACCTTCCACATAATACACTTCTTCTAGCAGCATCCTTAATAGGTGCAAGTATGGTCATGTTATGGAAAAGAACAAAAGCTAGAGAATATATTGAAAAAGATGTGGATTGGTGGACACTGATATTCTTCATGATGCTGTTTGCAAAGGCGGGTACCTTGAAATATACAGGTGTAACAGATATACTTGCACAAAGTGTTGCAGGGATTGCTGGTACTCTCCCAATTCTTACAACAATGATATTGTGGATAGCTTCTCTTGGTTCAAGTCTTCTTGATAATGTAGTGTTAGTTGCTGCATTAATACCGGTCGTCGAAAGTTTTAATGGCCTTGGAATTAATACTTTTCCATTATGGTGGGCTCTTTTATTTGGTGGATGTTACGGGGGTAACATTACAATGATAGGGAGTACTGCAAATATAGTTGCTTTAGGTATATTAGAAAAAAGAAAGAAATATAGCATGAGTTTCATGAAGTGGTTATGGATTGGGCTTGTAGTAGGTGGAATATCAACACTAATAGCAAATATAATTTTGGTATTCTTAATACCCTATATGCCAATAAGGTGATAATATGAAAATATTGATGTGTACTGATGGCTCCTTCTATTCTGACAGCGCTTTGGCGTATGGCGCACAACTTTTTTGTAAATCCCAAGAGCATGAATTAGTTGTTTTATACGTCATGCCAAAAGTTCATGAAGAATTCAAATTTTATGAAAGAAAATTCAACGAAGAAGTAAGAAAGCTAAAAGAAGTTGAACTTAAAAATGCGGAAACAATGGAGGATTTAAAAAATCTTAAACCAGTTGATATCAGCTTCAAAATTCTTGAAAATGCTTACAAACTTTTGATGAAATTTGGATTTGAACCAAAAACTAAAGCAAGATCAGGAAATCCTGCCAATGAGATTCTGGCAGAGGTGGATGAAGGAAAATACGAGTTAATCATAATGGGGCAATATGGATTTTCAAAATCAAATAGATCTGCCCTTGGCAAAGTAGCTTCTATAGTTGTATCAAACAGCAAAGTCCCTGTTCTCATCGTAAAATAATTTTATTATTTATTTTTACTTAGATCACAGAAATACTTTACCTTTGCACTGTGCTCTATCATTGTTGTATGGACATAAGCCTCTTCTAATATCTTACCAACAGCAAATGTTCCGTGTCCTTTGGCTATGCATCCCTTGTGTATTTCAAGAGCTTTTGCAACATTTTGAGCAAGCTCTTTTGTACCTATATGCCCGGTAACTATGGGTATTTCGTGAAAAAAGAATTTTCCTTCAGAGTCGTAAGGTTCAATTGATGTATCATTCAAAAGCGATTCTATAACTGCAAATGGGCAGTGTGCATGTATGACCGCAAGGGCAGAAGTTTTTTTGTATATCTCTCTGTGCACTATAGTTTCACTTGAAGCTATCAGATCAAGAGACGAGGGCTTATGAAGATCAACTGTAACAACAGATGCTTCTGTAATTTCATCAAGCATACAACCACTTCTTGTAACGGTAATACCGTCCCCAACTCTGACGCTTATATTACCAAAATGAGAGCTAAGATACCCCCCTTCAACAAGTTTTTTACCGAACTTACCTATTTCTTTCCACATAAAAATTTCCCCTCATTTTTTAAATCAAGAGATTCAAGTCTTTCCATAGTTGGAACTCCTTTATTCCATCCCCTATACGTATAATATTCGTCAAGTACAGAATTGAACTCTTCTTTTGATATGCCATCTTCGCCAAAAAACCTTCCTGGGAGAGTATCTTCAGAATATGTCATGCTCTCTCTAAGATTGAATAATCTTTCAAGATTATATATTCTCTCCCCAGTTTTTATAAATTCTTCAGATGTATACAACTCACCAACCCCCGCAGAAAGTAGATTTGCATATTCTTCTTCTGACAATGCAAAAGATGAGAACTGGCACATTATCAACGAGTGAACACTTGCCGAAATATTCTGGAATATCTGTATAAGGCCACTTTTACCAGAAAATGATAGTCTGTCAATAAGCTTCGGCTTGCCCAGGATTTCTGGCCCTACCATATAAGCCCTAAGATGGCATGCACCCCTATTGGAAGTTGCATAACTCAATGCAAGCCCCAAAACTCCTCGGGGGTCATACCCTGGTATCTCTAGGCCCTTTACAGACATTGAAGAATCTTCTTTACCCTTGCCTTTTGAATATCTAAAAGACCCCTGGCTTAAAGGCCCGCCTTCAACTATCTCTTTAAGTGGCTTTTCAATATCCTTTTTCCCTTCTAATTCTATATAACAGCTTACAGCATTTCCTGCTGAAATGGTATCTACACCATAATCATTACAAATATAATTTGCCTGTATGATCTTTTCAATATCATCATTCATTGAGTTTGGACCAAACATTGCAATAGTTTCATATTCTGGTATTTCTATGTTTCGTTTTCTATCCTCACGCTTGCAGGCTATAAAACAGTTGTAACAAGTTTTCTTTTTGATATCATAATTTTCTGCTATATATTCTCCGGAAACCTTGTAGGCATTTTCAAAATGAACTTTTCTAAAATTGTCAGTTGGCATTATTCTCATCGTGTTTATGAGATTTACAAGAGAAGGAGTGCCATAATACGCCAATCCTTTTGATGCAACTGGTGAGGCATTTAAAAGCCTCATCGATTCTGATATGTATTTCTTCATTTTTTCGCTATCAGATATTTGTATTTCTTTCTTTCCTCTGACAATAAAAGCCTTTAATTTCTTTGAGCCCATCACTGCCCCAAGACCGCCCCTTCCGCAGGCATGAGTATACTCACTCATTATCGAAGAAATCGGTATTAAATTTTCACCTGCTTTTCCTATACATGATACTTTAAAGCCGTTATTTGATAGGATTGATGTGGATTCCTTTACATTTTTACCCCAAATATTTGATGCGTCTTTTATATTTACATCGCCATCGTCAATTTCGATATAAACAGGTTTTTCTGAGGCGCCTTTAATGATAACAACGTCAAAGCCTGCCATTCTAAGTTCTCTTCCAAAAAAACCACCCGCACTCGAATCAAAGGCAGTGCCTGTAAGGGGGGATTTAGAGACAACTATATGCCTTCCAGAAAGTGGAACAACAGTTCCAGTTATAGGTCCTGTTGCAAATATCAGGATATTATCATTTGACAGGGGGTCAGTATTTGGAGGAAGCCTATCAAATAGTAGTTTGACTCCAATACCTCTACCTCCAATATATTTACTGGTCATTTTTTTATCCAGTTTTTTTACTTCAATTTTTTCAGTATCTAGGTCTATCTCGAGAAGTTTTTCTATGTGGGGCAAATGAATCTCCGTTTGAAACTAAAATATGTCACTTTAAGAAGTTTTCTTTTTCTTTTTTCGTGATTTATTTAATTTTGTTTAAGAATATCGCAATAAAAAAGCAAATATATAAAAAGACCTCAAATAAATTAGGCATTGAGCACGAATTAAATGATAGAAACCAAGGAATTTTCTCCATCAAACTCCACTTTCAATGTGAGTATATCAAAAAATTTTGCCATGCCAATGGCCGAGATAGTGGAGGATAGATTAATTTTTTTTAATGATGCCCTCATAAATATGACAGGATTTTCAAGAGATGATCTAAAAAAGATCTCCTTTTCCGACTTATTATGTTGCAATGGAAAAGAAAATATACTTGCCGTTCTTAATTCAAAAACAAAAGATAGCATATTCTCCTATACTACAACAGGCTCTGTCATGAATAAAAACGGCGGAGATATATTCTGTGAAATTAAGTTTGATTTTCTAGACAGAGAAGGAACTAAATCAATACTTGCTTCATTTAAAGAAATTGATCAAACTAAAGGAATCAATCTTTCTCCTTTGATATCAGAAAAACTGGACTCTATTAAAAGGCTCTCAGCAAGCCTTTCACATGAAATTAATAATCCTTTAAATGTCATTGTTAATTATTTATATATAATTGAGAATACCAAGGATGACGAAAAAAGAAAACAGTATATCCAGACTGTAAACTATGAAGTTGAAAGAATTGCCGGCATATTGAACTGGCTTTTGGATTTCTCATCATATATGCACGGTGAAATATCTGCAATTGATGTAGATAGCGAAATAAAAAAAGCAATTGAATTAGTTGAAAACGATTTCGCATCAAAAAACATATCTATTTCTTTAAAAGAATGTGGCGATTGCATTGTTCCATTTACTGAAGGTCAACTTCAAAGAGCTGTAATGAATCTCCTATTAAATGCTAAAGACGCCGTCATTAATATTGATCGCAATGCAACTGTAAAAATAG
>DUKX01000149.1 GCA_013329085.1 Methanofastidiosum sp.
TTGTTATCATGTAAAAACTTTGCTGTGGCCGGTTCAGTTATCTCCATGCCTTCCTGAGAGTAGTAGACATCTAAAATATACGCTTCTCCATTATATTCTCCGAATACTATTGAACATAACCAGTCTTTTCCGGTATCTGCTGTATCAGTATAATTTAATATTCTTTTAAACAGGCTGTGTCCGTTTTCATTCTGGGGAGGTTTCTCATAAGTCTTTAAGCTCTTATAAAGAGTCCCTGTCATATCAATCGGTTTCTGGTGATAATTAGCCTCAAAGATCATGTCAACCATCTGTGACCGCAGCTGCATATATCTTTGTTTTGACAGAAAATCACTGCAAAGCATACTATCAGTTTCTTTATTGTATGCTTCCATTTTCAGAACATACCAGTTTTTCCCATCCTCGCTATCTAAGATCCTTCCGCAAAGGTCTTTTTTTGACCACCTGGTCATGTTTAGTATTTCCAGTGGTTCTCCATATTCAGCCGATACTCTAGAAAGAAATGTTGAAGTATACCAGGTCCATAGCTTATCAAGATGACCGTCATTTAATGCTTCTTCTGCACCTTTAATAATATCGTCTATAAGCAGAATAGTTCCGCCCTTACCGGTAATTGTTCCGCCAACACCTGAACCTATATAGTTGAAGAACTGTCCTTTAAGAGCCCATTTCTGATAACTTGCATTACCCTCTTTAATTTTTGTACCAGGGAAAATATCAGCATAAATTATATCGTCATTAAATCCTCTCTCCTGGCTTATCCCGTCCCTGGTATACCGGGAAAAATCAGAGGCAACATCATCATTGTAGGAGCAGGCTATAACACGCTCTTCATTGTTTTTTCCAAATATCCACTCACAGAAATTTACAAGCGTTCTTGTTTTTCCATGCTGTGGAGGTAGATTTATCATCAACTTTTTATACGGCCTGCCATCAGCTTTTAAAAGTCTGCCATTATAAAAATCATCTAAAGTATTACATAGTATAAATAAATGTGACCTGTCTTCTTTATAGTATTCTGGTGCTATTACTTTGCAATATTCCCAGAAATTACGTTTTGCCAGCTCTATTTTTGCCAGTCTTTGAATCTGGTTTTTTATCAGAGGATTTATTTTCAATTGTGTAACCATATGCAAGAGCCTTTATTTCTTCTATGGTAAGACCTGAAAGATCTATATTCTGATTCATATTTCCTTCTATTTCCATGTGCTGCTTATCTGGTATAAATTTTTTCAGTACCGCACTAGCAAGTTTAGGATTTGTAAAGCACCATTTTGCCAGTCTCTCCCAGTAAGACATCCCAAAAGTTTCTGCTTCTTTTTCAAGAGCTTCTTCTAGTAATGTCAGGTAGTTTTTTTGTCCTTGAGGTCTTCCAGGTCCAGGAGCAGTTCCCTCTATAAATAACCCTTTTTCATCTCTATTCGGTTTTCTATCGGTTTTTATTAGGTTATCATCCATTCTGTATCACACTCTTTAATGCCCTGTTTTGCTCCGTAATTACGTCTTTATAGTGTTTTAATTGCTCTACCTTTATTCTTGCTTCTCCCAGTTCCTGACTTGCTGTAAATAATGCATCTCCTATATCAGCAAGCAGATTTGAGTTTTCTGCCAGTATCCTTTGAGCAGCACGAACATTTAACTCATTAATTTCTTCAGGAGTTAGTTTTCTTATTTCTATGTCCATTGTTTTTGAGCATAAAAAAAGAGCCCTTTTAGGCTCTCAAATATTAAATTTTGTGTTTAGACAATAATAGTTATATCTAAAATAAGGGTTTTTCTTTAAAAAGTCAAGATTTGTCAAGACTGTAAATTATTTTTATTGGTTATTTGATTTGGTAATCCTATTCTTGAAATATAATTTGCAAATCTTACAGAAAGGGCTTCTCTATAAAGTTCGTTTATTGTTGCTACATATTTTTCCATATATTCGTTGAATATTGTGTTTATTGGTAATGTAAAATAAATCTTAAAATCAATAACCATTTCTTGAACAGAAAAAATTTTATTTTTATATTTTCCTTTATAATATGGTAAATAATGAAATCTAATTTCATTAGTATTATTTTTAATTTTGTCTATCTCTTTTCCATTATGCACTTTCTGTGTAATATCAAATGCTTTTTTTAGGTGGATGCCTGATTTAAAATCTTCCATTAAAAACGCTGGTACTAATAAAAGATTAGGTTGATATTGATTAAATAATGTTTGATTGGTATTTTGATCTATTGAGGTTTTTTCAGAATATTCTAAGTCACAATCTTGCGAAAGCACCACCATATATTGAAAAGTAAATGAGTCTAATTCATAATAATTTTCTTTAATAATAGACGCATTTGTTATAAAACTGACATCTTTTAATAAATCACCTTGGCAAATTCTTACACAATCATGCTTTGTGTATATCTTATTGATTTTACTTTTCAACATTGACTTTTATTTTTTTAGAAAACGATTCACTTTTTTTATACGCATCTATTTGATCTTTATTTTTAATTTCAATGCTGTAATCTAAATCACTATATAATTTCTGATTAGTTTCGGTATTATTGGTGATGAAATAATTATTTGTTAAATTTATACTCATCTTTCTATCTCCATTACTTCTCTTAATTTTTCTTCAATGCTATCTTCAAATAATTCTTTTATCTTAAGATTAAATTTAACTAATATGTCTTCTATTCCCTCAAATTCACAATTATTTGTATAACAATCATAATCTAATATAAATTCTTTGCGTGCAACTTTAGCAGGAAATTCTGGATTATAAATTCCATAATTAAAAATAATATTATATTGGTCATTATTTAAAACTATCTGTCCCATAGATCTGGAAATACTATTCTCTACCTCGTTAAATATTTTTAATTGGCAGGTTAGATTATTATTTATATAACCTTCCCAATCTAAAGGATCTCCGTCTTTAAAATTAATCTTATTAATATATCTTAATCCAATTCTTTTAATATTTACTGGTTTGTAATTCTCATAAAATGATTTTGTAACCTTAAATAAAACATCTTTGAAATTCTCATAGTTTTTATAATATTTAGTCACAATATTTAAATTATCAAAAGAGAGATTGGCAGAAATTGTTTTATCTATATTAGAAAACCTCCATTCTGGTCTTCTTTCCGGTTCATTGATCACTTGATTATCTGTTATAGTTGCTTTTATATCTATCAGTTTATTTTCATTAAATTCAGGTAGTAAATCTCTAATATCTTCTTGTAAATTAATTGGTTTTTTTTCGTTTATTATGAGTATTGGAAAAAAATCTATCCTGAATATTACCTCGGTAATAAAATTTTTTCTGTATTGATAATCCAATTTATTTTCTTTCATTTAAATCCTTCTTATCCTTATAATTGAATGATAAGTTTATTTTAACCCATATTATTGTATATGTTAATTTTTTCTTCCATCTGGTACATCATCTAATTTTAATTTTTTAAATATTCTCCTGTTTAATTTTTTGATCTCTTTATCTATCTCTACTTTTAAATCTAAAAGATTTACATTTAGCGGAACTTTGCTTCCTGAGTTTCTAGTCTTTCTAATTAATAAATATGCTCCAAATCTTGTTGGGTTCTCTATCATTTCCTGAAGGAATCCAATGTTTTCTTTTAATCTATCAACTGGTTCTTTCCTTTTAAATCTCTTACGCTCCATACCCACCACCTTCCGGTTTAGCTTCCATCAGTTTTTTAAGCTCTTTAAATCTTAGGATTTCTTTTAGTCTGGCAACGCTTTCTTTCTTCTTTTTTGTGTAACTTCTGCCAAATCTTCTGTTGATTGCCTCCAAGGACTTGTCATCTAACAGCTCTACCAGTGGGACTTCGTGAAACTCTGTTATGTATTTCATTTGTTCCTTTCTTTGTTTTGACAATAAAAAAAGCGATTGAGATAGCATTTCTGCTAAAACAACCGCTCTTCGTAGAGTAGGTTAATATTTAATTGTTAATTTAGTTTATTTAATTTTTTCCAAATTCAGCTATTATTCCTAAACACTTTTTAAAATTTTCAATGAATACAGTATCATCTGATAAATTCTTGCTTAAGCCTATTTCCTTAAAATCCTCAACAATGCCCATTTCAGCAATACTCTCAGCTAATTTATTATGCATTTTTATTTCAATTATTACACCTAAACCAGAGGTAAAAACAATCCTGATTTGGTTATTTTTCAATAAGTTGTCTGTATACATTTTAAAAATATTTAAATCTTTCATTTCACATTATTTCATGTTTATAACTAATGGCTTTCCCTCTCCCAGCTTCACTTTGCCATCATGAATTTTTAGTGTAATTTCCATATACCGATATCTGTCCAGTTCTTCCCGGTTCCTTTTGACAAATTCAATTATTGCTTCAGATGTTGTCTTATCTATATTTAATCCTCTATTACTTCGATAGTGATTTTCACTTTCTGGCAGTTATATCTTTCCAGTGCTTTGGCAATTTCTACATTGCCTACTTTTGCCGCCGGTGCCAGGTGATCAGCTCCATAAATAAAAACTTCCCCTTTAATTACTTTTGCTAATTGCTTTTCATTCATCCTACTTTTACTCCTTTTACTTCTTTCATTGTTTCAATGTCTTCAACTTCTAACTTATATCCGTTTGAAAAGCAATCCCTGATTAATCCTTTTTTGAAATATTCTATGTCAACCTGTTTAAACTCTCTATCAAAGTTTCTTTTTATTTCCTTCAGGTTTTCAGATATCTGGCTATGCTCTGCTTCTGTTGCCCGGATTCTGAAAACATAGTCTATCGTTGTTTCATGTCTCATTTTCATAGCTCCCTTATCTCGATTTCAGCGCGTTCATTATTGAACCTTCTTTGATTATGTAAGGCTGTATGCTCGCCTTTTTTATATAATTTTAAGTTCTCAATCCTATTATCATTTCTAATTCCGTTGACATGATGAACAACCTCATCTGGTGCTAAATATCTTCCAATATATTTTTCCATTACAAGACGATGTTCAAGCATATATCCATGTGTGTCTGCATTGGGATGGTCTGGGGATAAAACATATGTATAACCCTGGCTTTGTTTATAACTTCCACCTTTCCAATTTCCATTTTTATTACCAGAACCAAAACCNNCAACCAAGCTTTAAAGCCTCTCTCTGCTCATTGTTTATGCTTCTACCCTTTTCTGATTTCTGAAAACAAACTTTTGAACAATAATGATGTTTTACGCTATCAACCCCCGATTTATTTCTTATAAATTCCTTACTACAATAATCACAGATACATAAATAGTGCCCTCCTGATTTATTACGCTTATTTATTGGGAAAAATTTTTTAATCATTTTTTAGCTCCTTTATTTCTATAACCGTCCGTGGTCGGTCTGAGTAATATTTTAAAATATGGCTGTCGACTATCTGTTTATCATCGTCGTATGCGATTTTATTAAGTGAATCTTCCACACACTTTAGGATATTATCGCAATCAGGCTTTATAACAGGTCTTATAATTCCAGACAACATTTCATCCCGCTTCTTTTTGCTTGCGCTTTTAGGTATGGGAAAATAAGCTGTAATTCTTACTGCAAGAGCTCCGTTAAAATAAATACCGTCAGCAGTTTCCAGGTATGCCATTTTGATATAATTTTCTACTGCATTCTGTTTTGCTGTCTGAAATGAGCGGGCATGGTTATTTATCGTTGTAATTCTTGGCCTTGCCTTGCCCTTAGGATCTCCGAAGACAATAAAGAATACTGTTTTCATTTTGCCCCCAGCCTGTAATCTTTTCCGGTAAGCTTAATGCCCTTGCACGATTCATAAATCCGGCTCATGATTCTTTCGCTTAATTTCTGCTTTATCTCAATGTCGGTTAAGTTTGTGGCAATAATTGTCGGGTAAAGATTTGCATACCGGTAATCAATAATTTCAAAATAAGTCTCAAGCACCCAGTCTGTTGTTTTCTCTGCTCCGAAATCATCAATTACAAGAAGTGTGCAGTGTTTTATGTCTGAGATAAGTTCATCGCTTGTTTTGTCTTCATAAGAGCTTTTAAGCTCGCTTAACAGGCCTGTTGAAGTAAAATATATAATCAGCAGATTGTATTTTCTCTTGTAGATCCTTGCGATATAATCAATAATTGCTGCTATCAAGTGAGTTTTTCCGGTCCCCACTGTTCCGGTTAAAAATAAGCCCCTGCCCTCGGCCAGATTTTTTACAAAGTTTTTGCAGAAAAGCCTGCACTCACTGACTGCTTTTTCATTTCCCTTTGCTTCGTAATTTCTAAAAGTCTTGTTAAAATATCTTGTTCCGATACCGCATTTTTTTGCACTTCTGATTCTGCTTGCAATAAATTTTCCACTGTCCTTAAATCTTTCTTTTTCAAAGTCTGATAATTTATGCGTAGAAGTTTTCGGCAATTTTTCTATGCTCTTCTTCTCCGTAATCCCTCTCGTTTGAGAATCGCTTAGTATTTCCGCCAGTGTTGACACTATTGCCACCTCCTTTGTTAAGTACCGCCTCAACCACCCAGTTTAGTATTTTCAGGTAATCAGAGCCTTTAACTTTTGTTTTACCGTTAGCACCTTTCCAGATATTTAATTTTTCAATAAACCTTTTTGTGTTGTCTTCACCGTATTTATCAATTAGCTTCTGATGTTCTTTTTCAGTCATTAAAACAAAGTCTGCATACTTTATTTTTTCTTCTTCAGATTTTTCTTCAGATTTTTCCCCCTTAACAACCCCTTTATTATGATTATTGATTATTGATTTATGATTATTAAGGGTATCTAAATTTGACGATACCCTATCTATACCTGTATCTATACCGTATTGATACTTTATTATTTTTTCAGGGATCAAGGCTAATTCCTTGGCTTTTGCCTTTTCGTTTTTCTCTCCGTCAAATCTGTTATATAAGTCAAAATTTACTATCTTTATCCAGCCATCTATAAAGACAAATTTATTATCTTCCATGAATTTCTGCTTGATTCTGTCGAGCTCCTTTTGGGTAAGGTTTAAATCCATTTTTATATATTTATCAGGAAGCTCATAAATACCGCATATAGTTACTTTTTCATTTGTAATGAAATATAGAAAAGCCAGTTTTTCCCTATGGTTAAGATTCGATATATAGTTGTCGTTCCAAAATTTCGTATAGATTATTCTGGTTTTCATTTATTTAACTTCCACTAAATTTTGTTTATAATTTCTTTTTAAAAATTCTATTAGGTATAAATAATTCCTATAGCAAATAGCCCTTTTCTATACATTTTTTCATACACTTTTCCGAGCAAACAAATCTATTTTCACCGATATAAAAATATACTCCATCAGAATTTAAAGACTGGTTGCACAGAGGGCAATTATGAGCATATTTTTTATACAAAGGCTCACAATCATTGCACACCCAAAAAGATCTACCTTGAAAACTATATGCAAAACCTTCTAAATTCACTTCACCGCAATAAATACATTTATATCCTTTTTTTGTTGTTAGATAAGATTCTTCACTTTCATTGTCTTGATTGTCAGAATTAGAGCTATTTATCTGTAAGGGATTTTTGTTTTTTATTTTTTTCCAGCAAATACCGCAGAAATATTTAATAGCCTGGTCTCTATATTGATTAAATATTTTCATTCCTGGATCATCTTTTATTGAAATATATCTATCGTCATAGTCATTGGATAATTTATTGCATGCTAAATTTAATGATTCACTGATTTCTTCAAATGGAAGAAGTTTAAAAAATCTTTTTAACGTATTTTTTTTAAAAAAATAATCAAATCTATAAAGATAGTCTGGATGCTCTGGAAAATATTCATCAATTATGTCTTCAAGTTCTTCAACTTGCTTATTGAATCTTTTATCAATTTTTTTTATAAGCTTGTTGTATTCCTTTAATTGCTCTTCTTTTTCTTTTAATATCTCCAGATTTTCATTTAACTTTGCAGGTATTTTGTCAAGCTTGATATTCTTTTTACCTCTATTGCAATCAAAACATGCTGTTATTAGATTATTGATATCATCACTTCCGCCTTTGGATACTGGATCAATATGGTCTACTTCTAAAATAACTTCTGGCGGTGTTTTCCCGCAATAAGCGCATTGAAAACCATCTCTTTTAAATACTTCAAATCTAATCTTTTTACTTATCATATTTTGCCTCCTCTACAGGCTGGGGAGTAGTAGAGGTACTCCCCAAATTCATAAATTCATTTATAATTGTAACTTTTAATTTCTGTCTTCCAAACTCCATAGCTTTATCAACATCTGTCATATAGATATCAATGTCATTGCCTTTGATTTCATACCCGCAGTCCATAGCCAGATAAGGCTTGATTTCTCCATTAGCAAACTCAATTAAAAGAGTTGAGCCGTAAGGGACAACAGACGGATCTACTGCTGCAATGTTCAGATATTTTGCATACCGGGACTGTAAATCAATCCCGGTACTTGTTATTGTTCCGCATTCGTTAGAAGTGTAAGCTGTAACTTCAAATTCTCGGTATCTTATTTGTAGGTTTAAATCTTTTCCAATCAAGTCAGGCTTTATTTCATAGGCTAACCTCCTCTGTTCATTTAAGAATTTTTGATGATGACTAAATATACCGTTAGCTATCAATATCCACTCCACGACTTCTATCTCATGGTCTGCCTCCTTCTCTAACATAGACTCTTTAAGTCTGTTAATTTTGCCTAAGTTCACTCCCTCCCTGATAAAAAATACAAGTGATATAATCGCTATGATTATGATTAAGATGATTATTGCTATGGTCTTTTTCATATCATCTCCGTTGTAAAATAATCTATTTTTTTATTATTTTTCCTTTTATAATTTCTTGCGGCTGCCCAGACTGTTGAACCTCTACGAATTACTTTACCTTGATGAAATTTATGATTACAAAGATAGGCAATGTTTGCATATGGAGTTTCGTTTCTTTCTTTATTTAATATAAATCTCATTTCTTCATCGCTATATGGTATTATTTTCCCTTTTAATTTTTCCGGGCGCTGAATTAAAATCAGTCTTTTATTTTTCATTCTCCAATTTCGAACATATTGTCTATGCCTTTCTAATTTTTCTTCATCTGTTAATTTGCTATATTTTTCCCCTTCATTAAGAGACTTTGTACCTTTTAAAAAATGACCAAATTTATCTCTAAGTATTTCGCTCATACCGTCTCCAATACTTTAAATAATTCCTGTTGCTCTCCCTTAGGTTTTGCCATGTCGTTTATATCCCTTGTTCTGGCAATCCTAAGCCCTTTGGCACGCTTTGAGAGAGCTTTAATCCTTGCTATGAGTTCATCATGGCAATACTGGTAACTTTCATCATCTGTGCAGTAGAAATAGCCTGTCGAGCTATTACTCCCGATTGCGCCCTCTCCGTTTGTTACTATGTTTGAGACACACTCTCTAAGTAACCTTGAGTTAATCCTGAGTTCCACAGAGAGGGCTTTAAATGTAATGGCATTCTCAGAGCCCCTGTGATGGTTTTTAATGTGAGTTAGGATTTTATGCTCAGTCTCGTTCATTTATTTTGTTAGTTGCCCCTGTGTAACCAGATTGTTCTTTTCGATAATCTCTCCAGTGTCGCTTTCAATTTCTCTTTCTTCTGTTTCTACATCAATAAAATCAATATCCTGTGATGGCACTTCTGTCATGTCCTGTGATATGTCCTTTTTGATTGTCATATCCGTTGCAATCTGCCTTGCAAATTCTATTGACTTAGGAGCATATTTTAATAGATCTATCAGCACGGTCTTTTTTGCCATTGAGTTAAAATCTGTTACCCAGGGACCGCTGTCCTTTGCTTTTGAAAATCTGTTTTTATGTTTTTCAACTTTTACTCTGGACCATACTGTAAAATCATATCCTCCGTTTTTTAAGTGATATACCGCATAGTAGTAAATAGGCTCTCCTTCCGGTTCATCATTGGGTTTGTGCCTTAGAACTTTTTCCAATCCGTATTCGTAGTTAAACAAATCGTTCTTATATACTTCATGAGCGTATATCGCCTTGTACTGCCCTGTTCTCATTGCAAGCTCTAAGATGCCTTTGTAGCCTATCTGGAAATTTACCTCGAGTGATTTTCTCTTTTCTGAGTAGTAAGGTATCAGATATGCCTCGCCAAGAGGTGTATTAGGTTCGAGCCCCAGCTGTGCTGACTGCATAAGAGCAGCTATGAAGCTCATCGGCTCGCAGCTTTGCAGTTTCGGAGTTGTCTTTAATATGGTAATAGCGATACGAGCAATCCTTTCTGCATCCATATGCTTAGGTAGCGCCCTCTGTATCTGGGGTTTCATTGCCTCGATAAATTCAACAAGTGTTTTAGGCTTGTCCGGTTTTTCTGTCTTTTCTATCTTTTCAAGTAAATCTTTTCCGTCTGTCTTTGCCATTGTTTAATTCCTTTCTTTTTTTAAAAATCTTTTAATAAATTCTTAATTGCCTGCTTGAAGACGGTTTAACAAAATAACCNNATCCGATTGTTGCAACCTCGGCATCTCCCATAAGCAGCATTATTTTCTGCTTGATTGCCTTCATCTGGGATTCAACTAATTTCTGCTGCTGGCTGCATTCCTTGTAAAGTTTGTAATCCTCTTCAAGCTCTGATAAGTTTATGGTCTTTAGCTCTTCTTCTTTTGGAAACATCTTTTTTAGAACTTCCTCAGAACTTGCCGAACCATCAGGAGCCGGAGGTATTTTAGGTATTACATGGTTTTCCCAGAAGTTCTTTGCAGCCTCTATAAGCCTTTCGATAATTTCATCATTTCTGATTATTACTTTTGCATTAAACTTTCTGTTGCCGATAAGATAGGCAATATATAACTGTTCTGCTCCGGTTATCATCATCTGCCATTGGCACTGCACATAATAGGAATCCGGAAGTTCGTCTTCTTCCCAGTTTGAACGGTTAAATTCTGATGTGGTTTTAAGCTCTACAGGAGTATAGCCTTTTTCCGGATGGATGAATTTTCTATCAAGATTTACAAGCATGTATTCAAACTGGGGATGTTGGAGAATGAATGGTTCCCTTTCTAAAACTATGTCCAGCCCTTCTTCTTTTTTTATCCACTTTTCAAATTTTCTTGACAGAAAAGGCTCAAGTTCAAGCCCGAGCTCAGCAGCTATGTTTTCATCTTCAGGTTTTATCTCCTCGTCAATTTTTTCTGAGTAAAGTGCAAGAGCTGACCTGTAGGGATTAAGCCCAAGAATTGAGCCTATGTCAGAGCCTCCTATGCCACGCTTTCTGTACCTTAGCCATTCCTCATGTGATAATTCTTCAGTACAAACAAACTTTTTAATTTCCAATGTTTCCATTTAAGCCACCTCTTCACTTTTGTAGTTATTCTTTACAATCTGACCATCCTCGATATAAATTCCTACCTCTCCGCTTTCATTTACGCTCTCAATCCATACTTGGAAGTCATTTTCATTGGCCATGTTTTTTATGATCTCCATATTTGAGCTATCAAGGAGACTGCCGTCAGTTATCCTTATTACTCTTAATCTGGGATTCATTGCCATAGCAATTGAAAGTGATACTTTAAGCTGTTCAGCAGAGGAAAGCTGGCCAAATGGAATACTGCTGTAGGTAACTCCGCTTTCATCAAACCCAAGCCCGTCAATCGGCATTTTTACATCAAGGATTAAAGCTTGTTTTGCCTTTTGGATTTTTTCAAGCTGTCCGGTTTTGCTTTTATAATCAGCTTCCAGTTTTTCAACTGCCTGTTTTTTCAAGTAGTAACTTTCAGCATTTCTGATTTCATTGTTTAGGCTTTCTGCATTGCTTATTTTTGCCTGAATAGCTTCGGTATCAATTATTTTTGCTTTTTCAAAAGCTTCTTTTTCTGAAACAAGTAATTTGCTTATATGTTCTTTCTGCTCGGTAAGCTCCTTTATTTTTGCTTCAATATTTTCGATGTCCTTTTCATAAGCTGCTATAGTATGGCTTATTTCAGATATTGCCTTGTTGTTTTCCAGAGCCTCTTTCAATTCGATTGAAAGCTCATAGATGTTTAACTCCTTTTCAGGAAGTGATGTCCTCGGCTTTGTCATTCCCTCAAACTGGGCCTTTGCAGCTTTGTAGTTTCTGCCGATAAAGGTTCTTTCTGCAAAGATCTCCTGGTATTCGCTGTCAAGTTTGTCTACGCCCTCCTGCAGATTAAGAAGCTTAAGAAGTATTTCTTTCTGCTCTTTCTGATCCATTCTTGCAAATTCAAGAGGATCAAAGCTTAACTCACCTATAAGGTTATCAAGTAGTGCCTGGGGGCTGTTATATTTTGCACCATCATTGTTTTCCACCTTAAGGTAGGAAGCTTCATTTGAGGTCCAGTTTCTGGTAACAATGTAATCTCCTATATTTACCTTTACTTCTGCGTGGTCCTCTCCTTCTCTTATCGGTTTTGATGTGTTTTTGAGGCTGTCTTTTCCGGTAAGAGCAAACCAGATACTGTCAAGAATAGAGGTTTTGCCCTGCCCGTTTTTGCCGGATATAACTATTGTGTTTTCAGTAGGCTTAATCTCTATTGCC
>DUKX01000110.1:0-3312 GCA_013329085.1 Methanofastidiosum sp.
CAGAATTCCATTTCATCTTACAACTGAGGACGCAAAAAACATTGTAAAGAAGGTCAATCCCGAAGTTGCAGTAATCACGCATATTGGCTATAGGATGCACCTCAAAGGAGCTGAAGAAGAAAGGCGCTATATCCAGGAGAGTACTGGAATCAAAACCTTAATTGCGGATGAAGGATTAAAGATTTATATGAATGGGCAACTTAGCTACCAAGAGACGGTGAAATAATGTTGGATAAAGACTATGACGGTAAACAGATTGAAAAGAAATGGCAGAATTATTGGCGTGAAAAAGAGATATTCAAATTCAATCCAGAGAAAAATGGTGAGGTCTATGTTCTTGATACGCCACCTCCATTTACGTCCGGTTCACTCCATATGGGCCATGTAATGGATTTCACATGGATTGATTTTATCCAGAGATACAAGAGGATGAGGGGATTCAATGTATACTGCCCTCAAGGGTTTGATTGTCACGGCCTTCCAACAGAGTTAAAGGTTGAGCATGAGTTTAAAATCTCTAAAGATGATAAGGAAGCCTTTATTGAAAAATGTAAAGAGTGGACAGCTCAATGTGTTGACAGAATGAGAAGGCAGATGACCGATATCGGTTACTTCCCCGATTGGTCAAGAATGTATCTCACAATGAAACCTGAGTATGTTAAGCTTATCCAAAAAACATTAATTGATTTTTATCACAAGGGGTATTTATTCAGAGAAAAACACCCCATCCTATGGTGCCCAAGATGCATGACCGCTCTAGCAAAAGCTGAAGTTGGCTATGAAGAAAAAGATGGAAAACTTTACTATCTCAAGCTTCCAGTTGAAGGCGGAAAAGAGCATGTTGAAATTGCAACAACAAGGCCAGAGCTAATGCCTTCTTGTGTCGGAGTATTCTTCAATCCAAAAGATCCGAGATATGAAGCGTTTAAGGGTAAGAACGTTATCCTTCCTTTGTTCGACAGAAAGGTGCCAATCCTCTCAGATGAAGAAGTTGATATGTCCTTTGGAACAGGTATAGTTTATTGCTGTACTTATGGAGACGAACAGGATATACTATGGCAGAAGAAGTATAATCTTGATGTAATCACTTCTATAACAGAGGATGGAAAGCTAAAGGCCGGCAAGGAATATGATGGGCTTCCAGTCAAAGAAGCAAGAAAAATCATAGTTTCTGAATTAACTGATTTAGGGCTTCTTATAAAAGAAGAGAAAATGAAGCACAGGGTATTGCTTCATGTTGAAAGAGGTTCATGCAAATCACCAATCGAGCTCTTACCAATGGAGCAGTATTTTATCAATGTGAGGGATTACAAGAATAACCTTATTGAAAATGGAAAGAAGATAGCTTGGTATCCGGAGTACATGTATGATAGATTCTATGACTGGACCGACTCAATGGACTGGGACTGGATCATATCAAGACAGAGGGTATTTGGAACGCCCATACCGTTCTGGAAATGCAAAGACTGCGGAGAATTAATACCTGCAAAAGAGGAATGGCTTCCAGTAGACCCCAGGTTTGATATGCCAAAAGAAAAATGCAAATGCGGGTCAAGTAACTTCATCGGTGAAATAGACGTGTGCGACTGCTGGGTAGATTCATCAGCAACACCTCTAGCTATTTCAATGTATAATGGGGATGAGAAATTTTTCAATAAGACCTATCCTGCAACTATAAGGCCACAAGGATATGAGATAATCAGAACCTGGCTGTTTTACACTTTATTTAGATGTAATCTTATCACTGGTAAGAATCCTTGGGACGAAACATTAATCCACGGTATGGTTGCAGGCCCAGATGGGAGAAAGATGAGTAAGTCTCTTGGAAACGTCATTGAACCTGACGAGCCTCTTAGTAAGTACTGTGCAGATGCATTGAGACAGTGGGCACTTCTTGCTTCCAAGGGGGAAGACTTCCCATTCTCATGGAAAGAGATTGAGCATGGTAACAGGTTTTTAACAAAGTTCTGGAATGTTTCAAGGTTCATCGAGATGAATATCTCAGACACAAATACCAAGAATATTAATCTTGAATCACTTACAATACCTGACAAGTGGATTCTATCAAAACTAACTGAGTTAATCAAGCTCTCTAGAAAAGAACTTGACGACTACAATTTCGCCCCAATCCTGAAGGAGATTAGAACATTCCTTTGGCATGAAGTTGCCGATAATTACATAGAGATAGTCAAATACAGGTTGTATAATAATGTCAAAAAGGACGAAGCTGCATTTACCTTGAAAACTTTACTTAGAAATGTAATTGGTTTGATTTCACCTTACACACCGCACATCACTGAAGAAATATACAAAGAAATCTTTAGCGATGAAGGCATATACAGTATCCACCTGACAGAATATCCTTCATTAGAGTTCTATGACAAGGGCGCTTTCGAAAAAGGAGAAATTCTTAAGGATATCACAGTAGCAATAAGGAGATATAAATCCGATTTGAAGATACCATTAAATGCCCCAGTTAACGGAGCAATAGTCTACACTGAGAAGGATATCGAAGAAATAAAAGAGGATATATCAAAATCCATGAATATTTCAAACTTGGAACTGAAAACCGGTAAACCTGATATCGATGAGAAGATCCTTGAGGTCATCCCAAGATACGATATCATAGGGCCAAAGTTTGGAAAGGATGTCCAAAAGGTAAAGACATTGCTAAGAGACAATATATCTAAACTCGAAGAAAAGGGCCAGATTAATGTAGAGGGATTTGAGCTCAATAGGGATTATGTCGATAGAGTAGAGCGTGAGTTCTTCAAAAAAGGTAAGAAAGTAAATGTCATAAAGGACAAGAACTTTATTATTGAAATCATATAAAAACCCTTTTAAATTTTTTTATTAATTTTATTTGATGGTTTACCTTAAGGTGGCTTATAACGGGAGGGAGTTCCATGGTTCACAATCCCAACCGAATGTCAGAACAGTTGAAGGTGATATAGTCCAAACTCTGGAAGACGAGGGCATCAAAGCGATTAATTACGGCTTTTTGTCGAGGACCGACAGGGGAGTTTCTGCTCTTTCTAATATCTTAAGGCTTGAAGTCGAGGAAGATCTAAATATGAAAAGATTGACACATTCTTTGGAAGATATCTGGGTGTACGCTAAAACTAGTAAATACATTAAGTTTCCTCTTACCAAGACTTATAGGTATTATCTTTTTGACAATGGATATGATGAAGGTCTTATCTCAAAGGGTCTTTCACTTTTCAACGGAACCCATGACTTCTTCTCTTTTTCTAAATACAATGGCATTGAAGATACAAAAAGGACCATTGAAACAAGTTATAGAAAAGAAGG
>DUKX01000110.1:3353-5389 GCA_013329085.1 Methanofastidiosum sp.
TTCTACATGCAACTCCTTCTTCACCCGATTACCTTCTTCTCTACGATATTGAAACAAACTGTGATATGTACTATGACGACTATGTTATCAGGATATTGAAGAGAAGATTCAATGAGCTATTCACTGATTTTTCGGCAAGGAGTCTATTAGAGAAAGAGAGTTTTGCTTATATGAGCGAAACAGAAAAACTTATTAACAGAGATTAATCTTTTGATTCTAACAGCCGGGTAGGGTAGTGGTCAATCCTTCGAGGCTCTGGACCTTGAGACGGTGGTTCGAATCCGCCCCCGGCTACTGTTTTTTGTAATAATATTTCTAAATTCTGAAAGAAATGGCAATGTAAAAACTTGAATAAAAACAATAAACTAAATATATAATATGTTAAATTGTGGATTAACCCCAATCTTCCCCATCTATATATATCCACAGGTCTCCTGTAAGAGCAGATCTTTCGTCGCATTTCTGACAGTATTTTTTAAAGATCGTTTTTGTGGAAGCTGCAATTGAGCATATGCCTATCTCTTTTTCGTCATCTTTCTGAACAAGATTATCGCAATTAACACAAACGTGTGGCCCTTTTTTATCTATAAGACTCATCTTATCCCGTAGTCTATTTATGATGATTGATTTAAATAATTTGCTACTTGATTTTGGCATGTTTTCTATTTGCCATCATAGAAGGCAAATTATTTTAAGGTTAGAGGTAAATAAGACTTTATGGATGACTTAAAGGAGCTTTTTTTCAATAGAAAAACTGTTGAGATTCTGCTTAGTATGCTTGAAGATGAAAAGCCTAGATACCCAACTGTCATTGCAGAAGAAGTGGGCTCCATATACCCACATGTTTTCAATATTCTAAAAGAGTTGGAAGATGTTGGGCTAGTTGAGTCTTACAAGGAAGGGCGAATTAGGTTCATAAGATTGACTGCAGAGGGCAGAAAAATAACAGAAAAATTCCAGGAAATTTATTCTGAACTAGAAGGATTTGAGCAAAAGTTTTCGGAAGAAAGAACAAGAGAAGACGCAATAGCTATAACTAGGTTTAGTGAGAACATAAAATCCATCGAATACAAGCTGCTTTCTGAGACCCTTGATAAGAAGGATAGCTTCAGAGAAGTACTAAAATTATCCAAGCTACGGACAGAACTTGAAAGGACAAACTTTAGAAATGACAACGATAGGGAAGAAAAGAATAAACTCCTGAAAAGAATTTATTATATTGAAGAAAAGGCAAAGTTGCTTTTGATAAAGTTTTAAGCTCCGGCCCTTTCAACATAAATTGAGAGGAGGTCCACCCATGCAGTTTCAAAACCCTTTTCTTCTTCAGTCCTAAAGACTTCTGATGCCCTTTTTGTAGATTCAAGCAGGAGTTTTTTAAGATCTCTTTTGTCAAATTCCTTTGAAACTACCTTGCATATTATTGAATCTCTATCATTTTTTTCCATAGAGGTTACAATACCATTTATCGCCTTTGCGTAACCTTTATTGTATTCGGAGTCCCCCAGATGCTCTGCAATCTGAAGATAGTTCTCTCTTGCCTTTTTCATATCCCCGTTTTCTAGGTAGGATACCAGCAATTTTAATCTTAGTTTTACCTTTTCCAAATTAATCACCTTAAGATTGCTATTATNNAAATTTTTTTTCAAGATGTTTTATTTCCTCTTTGAATATCTCCTCTGGCGGTTTACTCGAATCAATGCTTCTCGCCTTAACGCAATAAAATACCGCACCGCCTTTTTTGAGATACACTGAGTTTTTAATCAGGATTTCATGCTGATGTTTTTGAGCAACATCCTGGTAAATGAAGTCAACCTGTTCTACAAGCCCTGAATAGAGGTGAGGGCTTGAAGCGTCTTCTAGAATTGGATAAATGTTATCTCGTACTTCACTAATGTTAAGAAACTGCCTCATACTTCTCTCAGACATCTCAACAGAGAATATTTTCCCATTTTCAACAATATCAGAGATATGGGAAACAGTGGTCCCTGTCGCAGCACCCAGATAAAGGATCTTTGAGTCTTTTTTGAAAGGTAGAT
>DUKX01000160.1 GCA_013329085.1 Methanofastidiosum sp.
AAGATGATCCCAAAGTACAGGAACTAAGAGTGAAAGCAGAGCCTAAACCAAAGGAAATAAAAGAATGGCTAGAAGAAGATAAACCTACGGGAAAAACACAAAATGTTGCAATTATCCATACGAAAGAGAAAAATGATAGATATGGCCACTTATCTCTGGCATACAAGTCAGAAGGTGATGAGGTTAGAATTGCAAATCTAGTTGATGAAGAGCCCAGTTCTAAAGTCCATATAAGAAAATTAAGTAATAAAAAAACTAAATTGAAACGAGCATATTTTTTGAAAGTAAAAAGAAAACAAAAGAATTAATTTTTGATATACATTTTTTTTATTAATACGGGCTCTTTGGGAACGTCATCGTGAAAAACTCCGTCAGGGGAGCTTCTAGAAGTTGTAGGTACAGTTTTGATTTTATCAATTACTTCTGTTCCGTTAATTACTTTTCCAAAAACTGCGTATCCAAATCCTTGAGGTGTTGTGTTGACATGATCAAGGAAAGAGTTGTCTGCTACATTTATGAAAAACTGAGAAGTTGCGCTATCGACTATGCTAGTTCTTGCCATTGCTATTGAATATTTCTTATTCTTAAGTCCATTTGTTGCTTCATTTTTTATAGGTGGGTTAGTTAATTTTTCTTTCATGCTTGAGTCTAATCCCCCACCCTGAATCATAAAATCATCTATCACCCTGTGGAATATTAGGCCATCATAAAATCCATCTTGAACATAACTTAGAAAATTTTCTACAGTTATGGGTGCCTTGTTGGAATCTAACTCAATTTCAAAATCTCCAAGAGAAGTTTCAACTGCAACTATTTTTGGCATTGAATCACCTAAACTAGCTATTAAACGTCTATTTAAAAATATAATGTGCGATAAATCAATAAAAAGATAATAGCCAAACATATTTAAAACAAACTTGAGAGTTTTTTTCATGAAACGGCTAGGGATTATATTATGCGAAGTTTTTGAAGAAGAGATGTTGCACCTATTACAAAAGAATGAGATTTTTGATAAAGTAATAATTGTGGATAATGAATCATCAAAATACTTTCAACTGGTACTTGAAAATAATTTCCCTCTTGAAAAGATTAAAATTGCAAGAGAACTATGCTCAACTCGTTTTTTGAAGCGTGAACACCCATTAGAAATTGTTCTATATGTCTTACCTTTTTATCTTCATACTAGTCCGGCGGAGATAAAAAATCAAGTTGTTAATGCTTCAAAAGAAATAGAAAAACATATTGATAAACTTGTACTTTTTTATGGTCTCTGTGGGAATTCCCTTTCAGATATTGAAAATCTTCTTAGAGATAATAGGCTAAGAATTCCTGTCACTATATTGCTAGACGAAAAGAAAGAAGTTGTTGACGACTGCATTTGCGCCTTATTGGGTTCAAGAGAAGAATACGCAAATGAGCTCTATAAAGAAGGTGGAACATGGTTTATGACACTCGGATGGTCTAGACATTGGGATAAGATCGCAAAAGAAAGAGCTGAAATGTTGGGCCCAGAACATATGGAAGAGCTTGCAAGGAAATTAGGAATAAAAAAACTCGATGGATTGGAGAATCTTAAGATAATTTTTGATCATACCAAATACAAAAGACTTCTCGCATTAGAGCTAGGCTTTGAAGATAACACAGAATATAAGGCTAAGTGTGAAGATTTTGCTTCTTGTTTAGATCTTGGCCTATGTTATAGAAAAGGAACTTTAAAATTACTTGAGAATACTATTAAAGAATCAATAAAAGACCTATAATCAACGAAACATATAACTAAAAATCTTAGCATTGGTAGTTTATGTTTTAGAAATTAAGAAAAGAACTTTTTATTAAAATCCATAGATTATCCTTAGCATTGCTACAAATACTAAAGACCCTATCCAAATACAAAATGGCACTAAGAAGCCACTTTTTGTGAAACAAGTTAGAGATGATCCGCTCATATAAACTCCTCATTTTTCATATATTTTATTGCAATACGCACATATAAATGTTTCGATATGGATAAGCAATAATATTAATAATTATTGTCAATCTTACCTATACATCTAGTTTATTAAGAACTTGAGAACTATTTAAAAAGTTATGGACAACGAGTTGTTCGACGATCAACGTATAATGGAGAACTCAAAAATTTATAAATTGTTAAATAATTTATTAATGAGGTAAATTTATGTTAAATCAAATATCTTATTACCCTATCTTGGGCTATCCGTTTATACTCTACTTAGGAATAATGGCTTTAATTCTTTTCTTAATTGCCGTTTCTATATCTACTGTTTTTAAAGGAAAAATAAAAAGTCACTTTAAAACACATAGGACAATTGCAATTATTTCTATAGTTATTGCATTGATACATGGATTAATGGGGATATTGGCATATTTATAGCAACTTACTTAAATTTTTCTTCCAATATTTGTATTTTTAACTTTACCGTTTCATCCGCACTTGAATAACATCCAGTTCTTCTCTTGATCTTTAAATTTAATAAGGCAATATTTCCCATCAAGTCTATTGCCATTTAGATTTATTACAATCTTATCTTTTTCATTTTCTATAAGTACAAATGTTCCTTTATCCCATATTTCGACTTTGCCCGCGCCGTAGTTTCCTTCGGGGATTGTTCCTTCAAAATTAGCATAATCTAAAGGGTGATCTTCAGTAAATACGGCAAGCCTTTTCACACCCTTTTCATTTGGGGGAGTTTTTGGTATTGCCCAGGACTTTAATACCTCATCAATTTCTAATCTAAAATCATAATGAAGTCNNTAATACGTTAAGCATATTTATTAAGTTTGAGCTCAGAATAAATATTATGAAAATTAAGATATTCATCACAGGAGGAACTTTTGATAAAGAATACAATGAGATCAAAGGAGAGCTATTTTTCAAAGATACCCACCTACCTGAGATGCTTAACATGGGCAGGTGCAGAGTATCGGTGGATATTAGAACATTGATGATGGTAGATAGCCTTGATATGTCAGAGGAAGATAGGAAAATTATCCTTGAAAACTGCAAAAACACAAAAGAAGAAAGGATATTGATAACACACGGCACAGATACAATGATAGAAACTGCAAGATTACTGGCCAGAAATATTAACAACAAAACTATAGTTTTAACTGGAGCAATGATTCCTTATAAATTTGGGAGTTCTGATGGATTGTTCAATCTAGGGAGTGCACTTGCTTTTGTCCAAACTTTGCCAAGTGGTGTGTATATAGCAATGAATGGAAAATATTTTTCCTGGAACAATGTTAGAAAAAATAAAAATCTTGGCGAATTCGAAGAGATAGATATGGTTTAAAATATTATCCGTAATAGTAAAATTAGATAATTTTATAATTCAATTAAAGGACTAATGTAAAATAGTGATCTGATGACCAAATCAACAAAACTTGACTTTAAAACATATCGTTTGCTAGTTTTTTTGATTATCGGTTTTGGTTATCTTTTAGTCTTTTTCCACAGAGTAGCTCCTGCTGTTGTCGCAATAGACATGATGAATGACTTAAAAGCCGGTGCTGTATTGATGGGATTATTAGCTTCTGGATACTTTTATCCTTATGCTATAATGCAACTTCCAACAGGAATTTTATCAGATTCTTGGGGGCCTAGAAAAACTATTACTTTATTCTTTTTAGTTGCATCAGTTGGATCTGTAATACTAGGTTTATCCTTGAATATATCTTCGGCAATTCTCGGAAGAGTTCTAGTGGGACTTGGTGCTTCAACTTTATACGTTTGCGCACTTAAGATTTTATCACAATGGTACAAAGGAGAGGAATTTGCAACAATGACTGGGTTTTTAATATCTATTGGGGGCATTGGACTTTTAGTATCTACAATACCACTTGCGCTATTATCAAATGCTGTTGGATGGAGAATCCCCTTTATATTAACGGGGGCAATGACATTAATACTCGCATTATTTGTTTGGATTTTTGTTAGAAACTCACCCCAAGAACTTGGGATGCCAGCAGTTGTTATGCATAAATCTTCCAAGGAATCTAGTATACCTTTACTAGGTATGCCTGCAGTTGTAGAAAATAGCACTTCCAATCGACAGAGACCCCCAATTATTAAGAGTGCCATAATGGTGTTGAGCCTAAAATATTACTGGCCTGCGTCTATCTGGATGTTCTGCACTATGGCCATATATTTGGCGTTTGGCGGTCTATGGGGAGGGCCTTACCTAATACAAATATATGGAATGACAAAAGTTGAAGCTAGTAGAGTTTTATCGATGATAGCCGTGGGTATGATCATAGGCAGCCCATTGATGGGTATATTGTCAGATCGAATTATTAAAAGAAGGAAAATTGTAGTAAATGTATCTAGTACCATATTGCTTATGATTATGATATTTCTTTATTTTTGGGTATCTTCAATTCCACCGTTTGGATTATATCTAATCTGTCTAGGTATGGGGATATTTTCTGTCGGGGTATTAGCATTAGGTTATGCCTTGATAAAAGATCTTTACCCTGTTGAAATCGCTGGAACTTCTACAGGAATTGCAAACTTTTTCCCATTTCTAATGGGCGCAATTTATCAACCTTTGATGGGGTATATCTTAGAATTAAATGGAAAAGTAGGCGATTCTTATACCGTGATTGGATACCAGAATGCATTTTTAGTTTTATTGATTTCTTCTATAATTGCATGTATCGCTAGTTTCTTCATAAAAGAGAATAGTTCAAAGACTTCAAGATAAGACAATTAATACCAGATATAATACATACATTACTATTTTTTATTCATTATTCCTTTCAATTCTTTAACTGCCTCTTGAGATATTTCATAAAGCCTAGTATCAAATGTTTGTTCATCCCAGGTTGGACCGTAATAATACTTAGATGTGACTTTGGCTGCAATTTTATAAGCTTCTAATGCCTTTTTTAGATTAGTATCTCTATCGTTTATTTCTGAAAGAAATCTGTAAGTATTACCTAGATTATATTGCGAGAGGGCGTGATATATTGGGAATTCATTGTAATCATTTAATGTAATTGCTTCTTGGAGATATTCAATAGATTTTCTTAAATTATCTTCACTATCCTCATGTTCGGCCATTGCACAGTATGCTGCCCCAAGAGTATTAAAAATCTCTGAACATCTCCCATGACAGTCTAGCTGTGTGAATAGATCTAGTGCTTCTTCTAAAATTCCTATAGCTTTTTTTAAAGAGCCATCATCTTGCCGATTTAATAAATCATGGCCATTTTTACACAAGTTGTTTGCTTTTCGGAGAAATACATCTGTGTTTGATTTAATGTCCATCTTCAATCTATTAAGCATATGGAATTATAAATATATCGCATTGCCCATTAAATCAGATAGTTAATTTATTATTAATGATAATTTTTTATATTAAGTATCAAAGAATTGAATATGAGAAAATTATTTATAATATTTTTAATACTCCTAGTTTCCACTTGTTGTATTGATTCTATAAAACAAATCTATTCCCCCACTATTGAAGTAGAGTCTGTAATTGTAATAAAAGTTATAGATGGTGACACCATTGATATCCTAAAAGCTGGAGAAACTGAAAGAGTTAGGCTAGTTGGAATAGATACTCCCGAACCATATTCAAAAAATAATGAAAAAAAATGGTATGGGCTTCCAGATGATCATCTAAGAAAATGGGGCGTTAATGCATTTAATTTTACAAACGAAAGATTGTACAAAAAAGAAGTAAATATTTCTTATGATAATATCCAGGGGCAAAAAGATGAATTTGGTAGGACTTTGGCATATATATACATAGATGATAACAATATAAATTTAGAATTAGTCCAAAATGGATATGCCAAAGTTTATACTGAAAAAAAATCAGATCTTTATCTTAAACTCGTAGAAGCTGAAACTAAAGCCAGATTTAATAAAGTGGGTCTTTGGAATTATTCATTCCAAGATAATTAAAAAGGAAACAAATGTATTAAAAATAATACTTGGTGTAAAGATGAGGGCTGAAAAAAGAATTAAAAGATATATTTGTCACGATCTGAACGTTAATATTCATTTTTTATATGGATTCCAAAATTTGAATTTATAGTATATTTTGCCACCTTTACAGGCAATGAATTTCCCTTTCATATCTTTGTAGTTTTTTCCGATATTTAGGCTATGTTCAGTTTTTTCCATTTCGCCCACTTCAATTCGGATAAACCTGGCTATTAATTTATTATGTAGTAGAAGGAATTTTAGGTAATTTTCAGTGCCTCTAAAAAAGTGCCAGAGCCTTTCTAAATCCCAATCCCAGTCTATTATATTTAGATAATCATCTTTTTTGACTCTTTTAGCTCGGGGGGTTGGGGATTCTTTGGGCTGTATCTTTCTTTCAACTTTGCCTGACTCTATTTTATTGATTGATTCTACTAATGCTTTCGCACCTGCGGCCTCAAACTTCGCCCTTAATTCGTAATATCTTTCTCCGAGTTCTATTTTTACATCTTTTTGTAATAGTATGTCTCCTGTGTCCTCGCCCTTATCAATATAATGGACCGTTACACCAGCATTCCTATCAAATAAATAATATGTCCAAAAAATAGGAACTGCGCCCCTATATTTTGGTAATAAAGCGGTGTGCAAATTAATAGTTCCCAATTTTGGGAAAGAAAAAATTTCTTCTTTAAGTAAGAAAGGCATAGAGTAAACAACGATTAAATCTGGATTTTTATCTTTTATCCAGCTAAGAATTTCCTGTTTCTTATCTTTCATCAACAAATAAGGAATGCAGTATTTTTTGGCAACTTTTTTAACATTTTTAAATATAGCCTTTTCAATTATGGAAGTTAAACTGTTATCCTCTCGTGGCTCGATTATTCCAACTATCTCTTTTGATTCTAATAACTTATTCAGGACTTCAGATTTTTTTTGTGTTATTACTAAGATTCTCAAATTGGCCACCAAGTGTATAGATGCTCTGATATATTTCTTTATAAAAATTTATCTAATACACTAATCGACGTATCCTATCTTCATATAGTATTCGGGACTAAAATAAAGTACATAAAATGCGTCAAAAGGTGGCCTCCAATATGAAAGGTCTTCTATCTGGATATATTCATGGAACTCTCTTTCTCCTTGTCTTTTATAGCCATAATATACTGTAGGATAGTCTAGGCATTTGTCGGATCTACATGTGAGGATTACTCCTATTTTATCTGAAGTATAAAGCAGGTAAATATTGCCAAAAGCAACAACTTTACTTGTATCTTTAGGGTCATTGAAAATCCAGCTTTCACTAGGCTGTATTTCCCTAATAACTAATTCAGGTTTGCATCCACATTCATTATTACATTCTTCAACAAGCTGATCTTGAATACAAATTCCATCCACGCACTTATAGGACCATAGATCATTTCCTATGCATTTGTAATTGCATGATATCGCTTTGCATAAATCTTCCTTGCACCCACAATATTCAGCACATTCATCAATTCTTTTGAAATCTTTGCACCCCCCATTGACACAAACTTGAGACCAAAGTTCATTCCCTATGCACTTATCTGGACAAGTTACATTTTCACAGGGATTAGTAATTATTGGTTGTTGTGTAGTCTTGGATGGTACCAAGCATCCTGAAGAAAACAAAATTGTAATTAATATTCCAGAAATAATTATATTTTTCATAATTACTAATGGAATTTGAAATATAAAAAACTTTCTTATAATAACATTTATTTAGTTCAGTGGTGTATGGCTAAATAATGATAATTCAATCTGTTTTGGTCATTTTAGGGATTTTTGTCTTTTATCAATTAATATTAAGATTGGCAAGAAGATACTGGAAATTTCCGGCCCCCTCTTTTATCGGTAAATTTCTAGATAGTAAACAAAGGAAAGTTATGCAGCCTCCTGAAAAAATAATATCAAGAAGTGGGATTGATAAAGGGATGACTGTTCTAGAAATCGGGTGTGGTAGTGGTGCTTTCACTACCGATGTCGCAAGAGCCATAGGAAACAAAGGTATTCTTAGTGCATTAGATATTGAAATAAAAATGTTAAAACAAGTTGCAAGTAAACTTAATAGAATAGAAAATAAAGATATCAAAAATGTTAAACTTGTACAAGCAAGTGCTTATACCCTTCCGTTTAGTAAAGAATCTTTTGATATTGTTTACATGGTAGCAGTATTCCAAGAAATACCTAATAAGGAAAAAGCTTTGAAAGAAATCAATAGAGTTTTAAAAAATAATGGGATACTTTCTATATCTGAATTCATAGTTGATCCAGACTATCCACTTAAATCGACAACAATTAAGATGGTTCAAAGAACAGGTTTCAATCTAAATATTGTATCTGGAAACTTTTTTAATTATACCATAACGTTTGGGAAAAATAAAGTGTAATATATTTAAAATAAATTCAAGACTATTATTTATGGACGATTATGAAAAAAAATTAAATGGTTTTCTAAAAGAAAATGATAGTGATGCAGAGTTATTAATTTTTGATAAATCGTGTCATTCAGTTGAAGAAGCTGCTGAAACTGCCAAAGTTTGTCCAACTGATTTTATCAAAAGTATTTGTATGATCGACACTAATGGAGATCTTATTGTTGCGATAGTCAAAGGTGAGGATAGAGCGAGTACTAGCAGAGTATCCAAATCGTTAACTATTGAAAAACCACGAATAGCTTCCCCTGAGGAAATGCTTAAGAAAACTGGATACCCATGCGGTGGAACGCCTCCGTTTGGTTATGATGCCACTTTCCTAATAGACCCAAAAGTAATGGAAAAAGAAGTTGTATATGGGGGCGGAGGGTCTGAGTGCTCTCTTGTTAAAGTTACAACTAAAGAATTAAAAAGATTGAACAATGGAATGATTACTAGAATTTCAAAATAAATACTGCCCCATATCGTTCAAGGGTCTTTTTTGCAATATATAATCCTAGTCCAGTTCCTTTGTTCTTGCCATAGGTAAATCCTTCTTCGAATAGTCTAGTCTTCACATTGTCAGGTACCCCAATACCATAATCAATAAATTTTATTTCACAATAAGATTTTTCACTGCTTGTTTTAATATCAATTTTATTTGTGTCTCCGTGGATAATGGCATTTCTAATTATATTATCAAAAACAGAGTTTAGGGCTTCGTCCGCTAAAACAATACAATTTCCTTTAATATTTATTTTAATATCAGAATAGTTTTTAGAAATCTCTTTTAATATTGATTTAACATCATAACTCTTAAGTTCAAATCCACTTGAAACTAAAGATTCAAGTTCTTTCATTCTATTAATCAGTTTTGCACTCTTGTCTATAAAATCAAAGGCTTTGTTTATTCTATATTTATCTTTAGATTCTATCATCTCGATATTAGCACTAATAATCATGAGATTATTCAGGATATCGTGCCTCAAAATCTTATTCAACAATCTTAGAGCATCATTTAATTCTTTAATTTTATCCTGTGCAAGTTTTTTTTCTGTTGTGTCGATTCCAAATTCCAATACTAACATATTGCCGTCGCTATCATAAAATGGATAATTATGAACTTCGTAGACTTGACCATCATTTTGTATTCTTTCAGAAGTTTCGGGGATTTTTGTAGCAAATATCCTTAAAACAGGGCAATTATTACATGGGGCTAATAATTGGTCTTTATATCCATGAAAGATTTCAAAACATTTTCTTCCTTCTACTTTACCAAACCTATCACTTAGATATTTGTTGGAAAAATTAATTGATAGGTCAGAAGTATACAAACATACATGCCCAGGCAATTCATTTAGTAGCGAATAGAGTTTTTCTTTTTCATTTTCTAATGCATCTTTTATTTTCTTTCTTTCAGTTATATCTCTAAGAATAGATACGGCCGCTACTATATGTTGACCTTCTTTAATAAACTTAGTCGCAACTTCAAATTGCACTTTAGTGCCATTCTTATTTCTAAGAGTTATTTCAGTTTTATCCGAAACGTTTCCACTTCTAATTGTTTTTATGAAGAGTTTAATCAATTTAGGTAGCTCTTCGATATCAATAAGTTTTAACTCCCTAAAATTCTTTCCAACAATCTCCGCTCTTTCATATCCCAGAATATCTTTTACCTTTGTATTTGTATCAATCATTTTTCCATTTCTATCTACATAAGTGATAATATCCGCCGATGCTTCAAAGATTGTTCTAAATTTCTCTTCGCTTAGCCTTATTCTTTCTTCAATAATTTTTCTTTCAGTGACATCTCTTACTATCGCTAGTATATAACTCCCTTTGGACATATCAATGACGTTTAGACTTACTTCAGTGTCAAAAATTGTTCCATCAGGTCTTCTATGTCTCCATTCAAAGAATTGAGGATTACCTTTTAATGCAGCTTCTATTTTTTCTTTAGCTTTGTCTTTTGATTTCATGCCGTCAGGTTGTATAACTGGCGATAATTGAGAGGGGGCCTTACCAATCAAATCTTCTTTCCGGCAGTGAAAAATATCCAATGTTTTAGAATTACAAT
>DUKX01000135.1:0-220 GCA_013329085.1 Methanofastidiosum sp.
ACGATGAGCTAAATGATATAATAGGCAATTTTGTCCATAGGAGTATCACATTTACCTTCAATAACTTTGATGGCAAGATACCAGAAATGAATGAATCTCTTTTGGATGATGACGATAGAGAGGCAATAAAGTCCATAGAGGAGATAGGGAAGAAGGTAGGGGACCTGATAACAGTATTTAAGATGAAGGATGCCCTAAAAGAGGTCGTCTCATTTGCAAA
>DUKX01000135.1:325-2615 GCA_013329085.1 Methanofastidiosum sp.
ACTTGGCAAAACCAGAGCCAATATTTTCAAAAGTCCCTGATGAGGAGATAAAACGCCAGGTCACAAAGCTTGAAAACCCGTCCCCAATGAAAAAGACCCTGGTAAAAAAGGAGGTTTCTCAATTGATACCATTTGATGAGTTTCAAAAACTCGATATAAGGGCTGGAAAGATAATCTCTGTAGAAGACCACCCGAAGGCCGACAAGCTCTATGTGATGAAGATTGATGTCGGCGAGGAGAGGACAATAGTTGCAGGTATAAAGAGCTACTATAAGAAAGAGGAATTNNGGAAAGCTTGTATCACTTTTAGCAGCGGACAAGGAAATGAAAACTGGTGCAAAGATAAGATAAATTCTCTTTTTTATCTTATTTTTCTTAAAATTTTAAAAATCAATCGTAAACATCTTCCCTGTGTCTAAACCTTAGAAGAAATATCTTATCATCAATAAGCGCATATACTAATCTATAAGGAGGAACATATACCGATCTTTCACCCTTTAGATTGTATCGGAGAGGCTTTCCAATATCGGGATTTTTTATAACCTTCTTAACTTGTTTTATCAATCGCTCTTTTAAGGCCTTATCACGAACCTTCTTGACATCCTGCTCAAATTCCTTAGAATAGACTACCCTTACCATTTCTTCATTTCCTTTATGAGTTCACTTCCTTCCATCTCTTTGTACTCCCCTCTATCTATACTGTCCCATGCTTCTTTTATTCTTTTGAGAAGGATTTTTTCTTCTTCAGTTATTTTTGGATCAATTTTTTTAAGGACGATGAAGTTCTCTTCAGAAACAGCTGCTAACATATCCCCCTCTTTGATATTTAGATTATCCCTGATGTCTTTAGGGATGACAATCTGCCCCTTAGAGCTTACACGGGTGAACTCTTCTTTAGGAGTTAGGGTAGTTTTAGTCATGAAGTAAGATTATCTTACCTGTTTATATATTTTTGGCATAAGTTAGGAAACGTTTAAATATCTTTTAATCTTTACACTTTTTCTTAGGCATTGCGATTTTTTAAGTTATTAATTAATGACGAGATTATAGACACTTTTTATTATACTATTGAGTCTCATTATGTGCCAAAAACTTTATATAGTATTGTTTAAATATTTTCATGGCTATAAGAGGTGAAAAAATATGAAGAAACTACCATCTATTCTAATAATTATAATGTTTTTAGCCTCCCTAGGGGCAGTATATGCTGCAGATGGGGATACTATATGGTCTAAGGTATACAACAGTTATGATAATGATCCATATGGTATTGCAGTTGACTCCCAAAACAATATAATTGTTACCGGAGGATACGGTACAATAAAGTACGATCCAAATGGCAACGAACTATGGCCCAGCTCCGTTTTATTCTATGGCTATGATGTTGCAGTTGACTCAAATAACAACATAATATTAACAAACGATTCAGCCACAATGAAGTACGATCCAAACGGCAATCCTCTCTGGGCAAGTGCAATCTCTTTCGGTGGAGAAGCTGTCGCAGTTGATTCAAATAACAACATAATAGTAACAGATGGCTCAGACGCAATGAAGTACAATCCAAATGGCAACGAACTCTGGTCCAGTGCAATCTCTTTTGGTGGCGAAGCAACAGATGTTTCTATAGACTCAAAGAATAACATCATAGTAGTGGGAACTTCTAGCGGTGACTATTATATAAAAAAGCACGATGCTAATGGTAACTTATTGTGGGACAAGTCTATTTCACTTACCTCTGGCTCTGACTACTGTTACGGGGTTGCTGTTGACTCTTTTGATAACATTATTGTCACAGGCTGGGTCTATGATGAACTTGATTCAGAAATTCAATATGCTTCAGGCACTATAAAATTCACATCGGGCGGAACAGAATTATGGCGGATACAGGACAACACAGGTGACAGATGGAGCTATAAAGTGGCCATTGATTCCTACAATAATATTATCATTACCGGAGGAAAAATTGACCCTTATGACCACTGCCAGTTTCTAACTGTGAAATATGATTCCAATGGAAAGAAGATTTGGGAAAGAGCCGTTGATTACTCAAACGAGTATGATGATTCTCTTGATGTAGCAGTAGACTCACAGAACAACGTAATTGTAACAGGATATGTCTATAACGGTTCAGAAGATAACTATTACATGATAAAGTACCAGGGCGTTCCACCAAGGAGGAAATCACTCCCAATAGCACAGATATTGAAGATACTTGGTTTAAATCTAGAAAAAACCTAAATCTTTTTTATTTATTTTATACTCTTTTTTCCACTAACTTTTTAAGATAATA
>DUKX01000150.1 GCA_013329085.1 Methanofastidiosum sp.
ATTTGTTATCAACGTTGGGTTAAATTCTAGACCAATTAGTAACTCAATAATTTCCATTATATCTTTTCTAAGTAAAGGCTCGCCACCCTGCAAAAAAACATGCTTTACGCCATAAGATTTTAAATCCTTGAATATATTCTCAATCTCTTCAAGAGTAAGCTCGTCTTTTAGCTTGGAAGGGGTTTTCCATATGCTGCACATTGGGCATATAGAATTACATCTCCTTGTAAGATTAAACACGACTAAAAATGGTCTCCCCAGAAGGATATTTTTTATCATGCACTCGCTTTCTAGATGCTATTATTAAATCTATTTATTATTTCTTATACTATATTAATCTATCCTTCCATTATCTCCTTAAGATTCAATCCCTCTTCTTTCATATGCTTTTTAACAGTTTCAAATTGAATTTTGATCTTTTCTGAACTTGAGGAAATAGGCCCCAATCTAAAATAGTTATATGCTTTGAATATACAGCCCCCATTTTTAGGTTCAATTAAGAATGTACTTTTAGTTAAGAAAATACGCCAAAAACGATTGGTAAGTTTAAATTCAATTAGCCTGTTAGGGATAATATTGGTGTAAACGACTTTCATTTTATGTAGTTCGCCATGAATATACTCCTCAAAATAAGCAACTGCCCCTTCTTCAATCCTACTTCCTTTTTCAAAGCGAAATTCTACATGATCCTGAGGGTGCCACGAAATATATCGTTCCTTGTCCATGTTTAAAAAAAATTCAAACACCTTTTCGGGAGAATTATTGATCTCTATGATATCTTCTAACACAACCATTTTATTCCCCCATATTATCGAATTGACTTAATTTTTCAAACAATTCTTTTTCACTAAATTCTTTAAAACTGAAGATTTCTTCCACGGATTTATCTTCCAATAAAATCAGGATTTTGTTTAGAGTTTCAGTTATATTTTCATATATGCCAATCTGGCTTTGAGACATTACCCCCACAATATTAGTTGGCCACGCTTTAACATACATTTTTAGTATTTTGATCAAGGCGTTATTTTGATTTATCTTTTGATGAATAATTCTTTTGATCTCTTTCTTGTCAAATGCCTTATAGAAGAATAGATCAACATAAATATTTACATATGCATTAACAGGATTTTCGGAACTATTAATCAATATTTTTCTTAAGCGTTCAATCCCTGGATTTGAAATGGCATATATTGATTTAGGAGGTTTGTTACTCTCTTCAATTCTATCTTTTACCATTACAAATCCCTGTTTCTCCATATTTCTTAAAGAATTATATACGGTTGCTTTATTCAGCTTAAGGATGGGGTCTGTTATCTCTGACTTTTTTTCGAATATCTTATAGATTTCATATCCGCTTAGTTCTTTATAGCTTAAAAGCCCTAGAATTAATAATTCAGAGAGATTTACCTGTTTTGTATGCTTTAGTAATTTTATATTCTCTTCAATATTTAAAGCTAAATTTCTTTCCATGAGATATCACTATTAATACTCAAATTTTCCATATTCGGGTAAATGTTTCATTTCTTCGTATATCCAAACCATCCGATCCATAAACCACAATTTCCCCAGATATACCAAAATTATTCCCATCAAGACAGGCCATATTTCAAATTTATACGTTCCCCAAGCTACAAGGGGTAATCCCAATGCACCAATTGCACTTAATATATTTGGGGCAGTCCTATGATGTTCTGGTACTGGTATCTTATCTCGATTGAGCCATACTCGCTCCCCAAATACGCCCCTAGACATCCAGTTCTTGGTAGATTTTGGTTTAGGGAACACTCTTGGATTTACATAAATCCAGATCAAACTAATCATGATAGGTACTAAGCAGGCCCATCCAAACCATAATCTGCTCCAAAATGAGATAGCTAGCAGGGGTAGTCCTGAGAACCTTGTCCAGTAACTCCAAGGATTTGCATGTCTTGCCCAGGTTTCTTCGTCCATTTTGAAAGATTTACTTATTTTTCTTTCTAATGTCATATCAATTCACCTTTAAGTCTAATATATACTAGTATAATTTATACTATATAAAGTTTTAGGTTGATAGAAATACAATAAGAAAATTATAAGAAATCAATTTTGAAAAAAATAGAGAAAAATAAAGCATCTTCCGCTTTATTTCTTCTTTTTAAAAGCATCAGCAAGAATATCTTTGATACTCTTTTTAGGTAAAGTTGTTTTTGTAGCTGTTTGAGCAGTTGGTTGTACTTTTGGCACAGGTTCTCTTTTGACTATTGTTTCTTCGCCTTTACCTGCTTTATAAACTACTTTCCCTTTTTCAACTATATCTACATTCCATTGAGTATTTTGTGAAACAGCTTTTTGGGCCATATTTTCAGCGACGCCTTTTATTTTAGAATCCGACCAATCCGGATGCTCCTCCTTTAGCTGTTTGATATAATTAGCTGTGAATTTTTCTCTCATGTCCATTATCATTTTATTTCTTTCGGCCATTGTTATTGTCGGTCTTTCTGCCATATTTATTACCCCCTTACTATTCTTATTTTATACTATTTTAATGAAAACGAATCTCTTCTCTCATGAAAAGCATATATCAATAATACATATATATTCTTAACATGAAAAAAAGAAATCTGGTTAAATCCCATTATGCTAATTTAACTTTTTATATTATTTAAATATATTGGTTTATCAATATCTAAATCATCAGATTAAGAAAAATAAAAATAATATTCTGGCCTTTAGAATAAGCCCCTTCTGTGTCTGTGCCTGTGACCAGTGTGTCCATTTGTCTTTCGTACAAAGATGTCCTTTGCAATACTTTTCTCTAAGGCGATTTGGGTTTCATCAACTTGGACTACAAATGTCGGAAAAGTTTGAATAATTTTTATCTTTGAACCTGGGCTAAGCCCTAGGATGGAAAGCCTCTGTAGTCTAGGGTGACTCTTTGTAACTAAATACATTATATTGCCTTCGCCTCCAGCTTCCATATCGCTAAGCGAGACTATTATTGGCTCTAAT
>DUKX01000190.1 GCA_013329085.1 Methanofastidiosum sp.
CAACTGTAAAATGGAGCGATATCGGAGGATTAAAGGAAGTAAAACAGAGGTTACAGGAAGCAGTTGAGTGGCCACTAAAGTATCCAGATGTATTCAAAAGAATAAATGTTGAGGGCCCGAAAGGAATCCTCTTATTTGGTCCACCTGGGTGCGGGAAGACACTTCTTGCAAAGGCAGTTGCAACTGAAAGTGAGGCAAACTTCATAGCAATTAGAGGCCCTGAGCTTATCTCGAAATGGGTTGGCGAGAGTGAAAAAGGAATCAGAAAGATCTTCAGCAAGGCAAGGCAAGTGGCACCCTCTATAATATTCTTTGATGAGATTGATTCAATAGCGCCAAGAAGAGGTCAAGAGTCTGGTGCAAAAGTAACTGAAAGAATGGTAAATCAATTATTGACAGAGATGGATGGCGTTGAGTCTTTGGAGAGGGTAATAGTTATCGCTGCAACAAACAGACCAGACATTTTAGATGAGGCTCTTCTTAGGCCTGGAAGATTTGATGTTATAGTCGAAATACCATTGCCTGACAAGGAATCAAGGCTTGATATACTGAAAATTCACACCAAGGGAATGCCATTGAAGGGCGTTGACATTAATGAGTTAGTCCAACCAACTGAAGGATTTACTGGCGCCGATATAAAATCTCTTACCAGGGAAGCTGGCCTAAATGCCATAAGAAAGGGCCTTGACAAGACTGAGTATGTAACTAAAGAAGACTTCAAAGAAGCACTAGAAAAGGTAAAATCCTCTAAAAAATAATTTTCTTTTTTTTTTAGATAAATTAAAATACTATTAGGTCAATATTTCAAGCATGAGAGAGGCACTCTTTTACAGAAAAGAAAAGGAGGACATGAGATGCCTATTGTGCCCGCATGTATGCCTTATAGCCCCAAATGAGAGGGGCAAATGCAGGACAAGAATAAATTTAGATGGGGAACTAAAAACTCTTGTTTACGGGGAGAGCGACTCAGAAAAACTATATTTTCATGTAGATCCCATAGAAAAAAAGCCTCTTTATCATTTTTATCCTGGTTCGCATTCTCTTTCATTTGGAACGCCGGGGTGTAATCTATTTTGCCTGAACTGCCAGAACTTTGATCTTTCTCAATCAACACCTGACGATATAGGTGAGCATTTCCTAAAGCCAGAGAAAATAGTTGAGCTAGCAAAGATACAGGGGTGTAAGTCTATCTCCTATACATACACAGAACCAACAATATTCTATGAATATTTAATGGACACTTCAAAGATAGCAAAAGAAAACTATATCAAAAATGTATGGGTTACAAACGGGTTCATAAATCCAAAGCCGCTAAAGGAGGCTTTGCCATATATTGACGCAATGAATATAGACCTTAAAGCGTTTTCAGAGGAGTTTTATCAAAACATTTGCGGGGCAAGGCTCCGGCCAGTACTAGAAACTATCAAGACTGCGTTTAGGGAAACTCACATCGAAATAACAAATCTATTGATTCCAACGCTAAATGATTCCAATGAAGATATAGAAAAACTTGTAGATTTTGTTTCAGAGTTGAGTGATGAAATCCCTTTGCACTTTTCTGCTTACAGGCCGATGTATAAAATGGAGATAGAACCTACAACTCATGGCACACTTAACCTTGCAAAGGAGATAGCTGAAAAAAAACTAAAGTATGTCTATCTTGGTAACGTGCCGGCAAACAACGACACATTGTGCCCTACATGTAAAAATACTGTTATCAAAAGAAATTACAGAGTAAAAATTGACCTAATAGATGAAAAATGTTCAATTTGTAAAACAAAAATACCAATAATAATCAATTAATAAGACGATTATTAGGATTACCATAAACTTTTTAAACAGTTGTATTAATTGTTGATGGAGTGCCGCCTGAAACAAATACTAAGGCGAGAAGGTGGTTATTTTATGGCCATTGAAGGTATGCTAAAAGAACTAAAAGAAAAGAAAGACAAGTTAAAAATGGGGGGAGGAAAAGATAAGCTTGAAACCCAACATGAAAAGGGTAAACTCTCAGCAAGAGAAAGGATTGATATCCTCCTAGACAAAGGCAGTTTTGTTGAAATAAACGGACTGATGAAACACAGAGCAATTGATTTCGGTCTTGACAAAACGGAAATACCTGGAGATGGCGTTATTACGGGTTTCGGTACAATTGAAGGTAGGGCAGTATATATTTTTTCTCAGGATTTCACTGTAATGGGTGGCTCCTTGGGGGAAGCCCACGCATTCAAGATAAGCTATCTGATGGATCAAGCCATGAAAGTTGGAGCTCCCGTAATAGGTATAAATGATTCAGGGGGGGCAAGAATACAAGAAGGAGTTGACTCCCTGAAAGGATATGGAGATATCTTTTACAGAAATACTATATCCTCTGGTGTTATACCTCAGATAACAGCTATTATGGGGCCTTGTGCAGGTGGTGCAGTATATTCTCCTGCCATAGGAGATTTTGTCTTCATGACAGATGTTACAAGTTATATGTTCATTACTGGACCTCAAGTTGTAAAAACTGTGCTACATCAGGATGTTACCTTTGAAGAACTTGGTGGCCCTCATGTTCACGAAAGTAAAAGTGGTATGGCCCATAGAGTTGGTAAAAATGACGAGGATACCTTGAACCTTATAAGAAATCTTTTCAGTTATTTGCCCTCAAACAACATGGAAGACCCTCCGTTAATTGAGCCAACAGACGATCCATTGAGGGAAACCCCAGAATTATATTCAATAATCCCAGAAGATTCAAACAAAGGTTATCACGCAAGCCAAATTGTTAAAGCGGTTTTAGACAACAATGAATTCTTTGAAATCCATCCACTCTACGCACCAAATATCCTAGTTGGATTTGGGAGACTTGACGGAAAAGTCGTGGGTATAGTCGCAAACAATCCAAGCCATATTGCAGGCGTTTTAGATATTAACTCGTCTGACAAAGCATCAAGATTTATCAGATTCTGCGATGCTTTTAACATTCCAATAATGACCTTTGTTGACACCCCAGGGTACATGCCAGGATTAGACCAGGAGCATGGGGGAATTATAAGACACGGTGCAAAGTTATTATATGCCTACTCTGAAGCCACAGTCCCATTGATTACAGTTATCGTTAGAAAGGCTTATGGTGGGGCATATATAGCCATGGCTTCAAAGCATCTAAGGGCCGATGCAGTTTATGCGCTGCCGACTGCAGAGATTGCAGTTATGGGGCCAAAAGGCGCATGCGAAATAGTCTTTAGAAAAGAGAT
>DUKX01000130.1:0-2065 GCA_013329085.1 Methanofastidiosum sp.
CCATAAAAACAACAAAAGATGCTAGTGTCATGTATCGTTGACAATTAGAATATAGACCAGCCCTGCCAGCCCATTTTAGTTGTTGTGGATTTCGATTTTAGGATACAGTGAAACAAGCTTTGTCCTGGCTTGGTTGTTTGTAAAATGCCAGTTGATTGTGGATGATCTTTCATTTCGATTCACTTCCCATACCGCCAGCTCACAACGGAGCTTCTCAAGATCATCGACTCTACGATTAAGACATTGACTGGTCATTACGTTCAATTCTATTTCAGCTATGTTCAACCAACTGCCGTGCTTTGGCGTGTAATGGACTTCAAGGCGCCTGGCGATTCTTCTGGCCTCTGCAGGTGGAAATCTTTTGTAGAGTGAACTGATTTTATGGGTGTTCAGATTATCAAGTACCAAAATGATTTTCTCCGCATCCGGATAACAAACGTCTGCAAGGTATTTGATTTCCTCAGCCCAGTCTACAGCGGTTCTCTGATTGCGGGCGTTCACATGTCTGAAGCCGCCCAGAGGTTCTGTGAAGACGAAGATGCTGCAAGTGCCCTCTCGCACATATTCCGAATCAGTCTTCTTATCATTGCCCTGGCGCATGGGAAGTGGTTCTCTTGATTCCCCAAGAAGCTGATAGGGTTTTTCGTCCATACAAACAACTGGCCTCAGTATGTTGTACGGCAATTCGTAGACGTCGAGGACATCTTCCATGCAGGCTACGAATTCGGCGTTTTCTTTTGGCGGGATGCACCAGTACTTGTTTTTGTGAGGTCGCAATTCGTTTTTTTTAAGGCTCGACCTATGGCATCTTTGCTAACAGGAACTTCAAGTTCAACTTTTGCTTTTTCTTCCAGCAGGCGCAGTGTCCATCTGGAATAACCTTCGGGCGCTGGTCCACAAGCTATTTCAATGAGTTTGGCTTCTGCTCGACCATCCAGTTTTCGGCGGGCGTTGTCTGAGTTGACGCTTCTTCCCACTGTGAGTACGTTATCAATGCCGCCATCCACATAATACTTGATCACATTATAAACAGTCGCGTTACACACACCGATGGATTTGGCGCACTGTTCTTGCGTATACTGTTTTCCATGTGCTTCATCAAGGGCCATTAAGATTTGGCATCTGCATTTGATGGTTCGTGTAGTCGATTTCTTGCGTATGACAGATTTCAACTTGTTTAATTCTTCCTCTGTTAATTTGATCACATATTTCTTTTTCCTTGCCATTTTCAGATCACCGCCGTTTCTTTTATTATATCACGAAACGGTAGTAATTGCAGCATTTATATACATATTAATATACTTATATATCAACGATACATGACACTAGCATACGACTTAGAATTTGTAAGTTCTTCCGCTAATCTCTGAAGTTCTTCCTTTTCAGAAAATGTTGCAACTACACCTAAAATATTCTCATTATACTTAACAACCATTCTATTTGTAATGATCGTGACGCCATTTATCTTTTGTTGCTCATTGTACTCATCAATCCCAGACTTTCTGACGTCATCCATGCGTGAGGTCGGAATGATTTCTTTTACATGTTTACCAACATCGTCCTTTCTTAATCCTAACATTTCGCAAGCTCTGTCATTTATGAGCTCGATCTTGTCTTCCTTATTGGTAAAAATAATTCCTTCCTTAACTGAATTTATCATGATTTCTCTTTGTGTTAGTAACATAGCTATGTCAACTGGTTCGAGACCAAATATCGTTCTCTTGATATTATATGATAGAGCAAAGGCACTTGGAATAGCTATTATGATGGACATTAGCATAGTGTACAATAAAGCATTCCGGTTAGTTTCCAATAATGAATCAACATTTTCCTGAAACATTCCAACAGATACAGCTCCTACTTGTACACCATCAATGAAAATTGGCGAAAACCCTCTTATTGAAGGTCCTGAAATGCCAACTGCTTTAGATATGTATGATCTACCTTTTAATGCTTCGACCTCATCTCCTCCAGTAAATTTAAGACCTATCAAGTCTTTATTGGGATGAGTATATCTGGTTCCTTCCATGTCCATAAAAACAACAAAAGATGCTAGATTCCTTGA
>DUKX01000130.1:2103-2712 GCA_013329085.1 Methanofastidiosum sp.
GTATTTTCCATATTTATTGTTATCAAGTTATGAGCTATAACTCCCATGGTTATAATTGAAATAAAGGTAATAAGTATTGTAAATAATAATATTTTCTTTTGCAATTTCATCTTGTTGTAGTTAAATATCACTTTTCATTCTCCCTTTACTTTCAAAAATTTATTTCATCAGTAATTATAACATAGTTAACCCTGAATTATTCACTACTATTAAAAACATAGATTTAATTTCATGATCCATCTTGTGAAAGTTTCAGTTATTAAATATACAAGAGATACTACTAATAATAGGTGTAAAATTCCCTTGTTTAGTACATTTAGTTTTTTGAAACTTTCAAGGTGCACTAACTGGCCATTCTATCTTTGGCAATAGTCTAATGTTATTTGGAGTTTCGTTAAACTCTTCCTGATATGGACAGCTGCTACAAAGTTTAAATACCATAGATCTCGCTGTATTTATAACCCTATAAGCTATCTTCATAAGTTTTAATAAATTGCAATAACAAATTGAACTAATTATCATGCCTGACAGATCTTGTACTGTATTATGATTGATTTGTCATGGGAAGGGTGGAGATTTTCATCGAAAATACTACCCGACCTTGACAAC
>DUKX01000027.1 GCA_013329085.1 Methanofastidiosum sp.
TACATCTTATTTTTATATCGCGTGCAGAAGATCAACAAAACGATTTACATTATCCCTCAAGCCAATTATAGAAAATGATGCTTCCCACCTCTTGTTACCCCTATAAATATTCGACACCCTAATTCCATTAATTGTCTCATGCTCATCAGTAGTAAAAACTATATTAAAGTGCGCTACTGCATTGCGTAGATAATGCATTAATTCATAAAGGTCAGGTGCTTGAGGGAAATGTCCTTCAACATGTGGAAGCACCCACCCTTCGTTTTCAAGTTCACTTAGAGGTTTTCTTGGTATTCTATATTTAAATTTTTCAAAGGGAAAGACAATCAAACCCAATAAAGAGTTGATTAGTTGAGTGACTTCAAACACTTCTTTCTCAGGATCTTCTTCGATCGCTTTTTCAATAAACTCCAGATTTTTTTGTGTCCGGGTTACGTAGTCAAACAGTAGATTATTGTAGTTCATAAGGATCTCCTTAAGGCAAAATACTTTAGGCTGGTTGCCATTATTATATATTAGGTTGACCAAGTTAAGATACACTATCTTAGACTTTAGGCTAATCAGGGACGTGATCCGCTGCTGTATTTGTTAAGGAAACCCACAATATTTAATTATTCGCAATCCCAACATTACAAACAAAAGCAATCGAAAATATTAGTGATCATCAAACTCATGTATAATTCATTAAAGATCATTTCTACTATAACTATCAATATTGGGGTAAGTAGATGACAAAAGTAATTACAGGTTTAGAATTTGACCCAGAAAAACTTCAAAGGTTGAATGAAGTTACTCTACAGGATAAATTTCAAGAACGCTTAAACGAAGTTAGAAAAATCAATGTCACAATAACTCAAAAACCTGCCCCAACTGAAATTCTTATCCCAAATTTAACCTCAGGGGGAGATCAACTTGTCAGTAGTATTGAGGAAATTAAAGGCTATGATTTAATCGCTAGAAACGGGGATATTTTTTCAAAACAAGTTGGGTTTGGGGGTTATGATGAATCTAAGTATAAATTTCTTTCTTTAGAGGGCGAAGCCCATATTACTTGTCACTCGGTAGCCTATTATCTGAACCAAGATATATTTCCTGTATGTAAAATGACCTTTTATTTTTACACCAGATCAAAAAACATAGTAGATCACTCAAAATTAATAAAATATACCGAAGATTGTTCAGATCAAGCAAATCTAGATTATGCTGTAGATCGTAATGAGTTCATAGAAAACTATGCCATTGATAACACAATTATGTTTATTGATGGGCCAATGATTGGTGGAAATATTTCAAGTTTTTCTTTAAAGCTTGTTGAAGATTTACATCGAAAGAACATTATTCCTATCTTTCTAGTAAAAAATAGTGATAGCAACTTAGTTGTCGATCATTATAATGAGCTAAGAAGTCATTACAATTCTGATCTTCATTGGGCATATACTATGTTGAAACAGGGGCAAAGAAGTAGTCTCTATCATTACACAGACAAGGTTAACCCTGCTAACACTAAACTATTTTGTTATTACAAATCATTCAAAGGAATAACTCCACAGAGAATTGAGTTTCATCCTGATACTTATATTTTATATAAAGATTACTTCCCAAATATTTTTGATTTGCTATACTATTTATTATTACTGCATGGTGATAAAGCAAATCCACAAATTAGGCCTATAGCTGTCGCAGAAAAATATGCAAGAGAAATTATTAAAACAATAAACATTGAATTGTTATTACGGAATTCGAGTTTAATTCAGACGATGAATCAAGGAAGATTCGGAGGAGAAGTATCATGACTTGGATAGTATTAGGTGAAGAAAATGGAAGAGTGAGGTTAGTTTCAAAGACGAAGAGCGAGAAAGAGCGACCAGGTATTTTACCGAAAGGATCCTATTTAACGGTAGAGGGATCAGATGGAAAAACCGAAGAAAGGACCAAATTTATTCTTCGTGTGGATGAGAGCAGTCAATTTGAGCCATTTAAACCTTCTCCATTAATTATCGATATGGATCTCTCGGGCTTATATGGGGATGTTAAATGCCAAAATGTGATTTCAGCTTATAGGATAAAAAATATTAGCACAAGAGAGGATGGAAAAATTGATTTTATTCATCCGCAAACTTTGGCTAGAAGATCAACTCAGGAAGAAGTGGATATAGCGTTTGGAGCTATAGATAAAGGTCCCAAAGTATTTTTAGCAACTATACATGGGGGTCAAAACCAACTGCTGATCGATGAGAATCTCAGATTAATAACCACAAAACTTCCCGAGGATATGTTCTATCATCAAATGCAGATCTGTGGAAAAACTGGAAGTGGCAAAACCGTGGCAATGAAGTATTTAGCTCAGTACTTTGTTGAGGAAATGAATGGTGCAGTATTAGCAATAAATGTTAAAGATATAGATTTCCTCAAAATGGATCAACCTTCGAAAACCGAGTCCAAATCAATTCAAAACGAATGGCAAATGCTTGGGAAGGAGCCACATGGAGTCGATAATTGCACTATTTATTATCCTGCCAATACTAAAATCACAGCTTTCAAAGGTATAAATTACAACATAGCAAAGAAAATTACTTTAAATGTAAAAGAAATCGAACCTGAGGCATTAACTGGCTTGCTTCAAAACATTACTGAGGTTGGAGCTCAAAATTTCCCTGATATTTTTAGGTTTTGGCAAACAGAAAAGAAAGGAGAATCCTTTAGTGAATTCTTTAAGTATTTTCAAAAAGGAAGGGAAAATCCAATTTTCAAGACACTCAATACAAGAGGAGATACATCTGAAGTAAAACTCCATTCTGGCACATATGAAAATATCCTTAGAAATCTGAACTCATCTTTAGCATTTTTTGACAATGCGGATGCAGAATCCCTAGATTCTGATGATATTCTTTCAATAGGAAAAATGTCAATTATAAATGTGGCAGGAGAAAATGGGATTCAATTTGGTTCAGTTTTGCTCAGGCATTTATTAAAGAGAATCGTTTCTGCAAAAAGCCAACAAAAAAGTGATATTCCTATTCTTGTAATAATTGATGAGGTTCATCAATTTTATAACACTGAAAGCTCCAGAGAAGCGCTAGGAGATCTGGATACAATATGCCGAACAGGAAGGAGCCAAAAAATCGGTGTAATTTTTGCTTCTCAAAACCCAAATGATCTTCCTAAAGGTATCTCCAACGTTATCAATTCTAAAATCTTCTTTAGGTCTGACGGAATGAGTGGTCAATTTTTTGGCATTTCATCTGAAGAAGCTCAATCACTTGATCCCGGATATTCACTTGTAAATATCCATAATGTTCCTCAGTTGAAGGTGATTAAGTTTCCATTGTCATTAAGTGGTGTTTAGGCTGTTTTGGAGAAATCATGGAAAAAAATGAATTTGATGAAGATTTATTCAATTTTTACTCCCAATTAATACATGAGGAAAAATTAATTAAATTATTAAGAGATATTCTTGATAATAAAGACGATGACGAAGTGATTAGTCAATTTATTGAAGAAGTAAAGAGGGAAGCTGATGATCAGAGTTGATTATGTGATTGAGAGGGATGAAGGGGATGAAATAAAAACCTACAAACCGAATTTATTAGGTGACACATTTGATAATGTAAGTTATATAAAGGCACCAAATGCCACCGGTAAAAGTACCCTTCTAAACCTGATTGCAGTAGCTTTTTTTGGAAATAGATTACCATCCCAAGAGATCGATCCGACCTTAAGAACAAGAATTGCCAGTTTGCAAGATTTGAATCACCAAAAGGTTGTTTTTGATATTAATATTGAAAATCCTGAAATGGGGGTAACTTTAATTTCAAAAAAGAATAATCCAAATACATTGGATACTAGAGTATCTATTTTACTCGATGGTAAAGAAAGATTATTAAATTATGATTCTTTTACGAAGGATTTTTGTTTAATTTATGATATTCCTTATAATCCGTTGGAGAGATTAAAGCATTTGCTTACGGATATTAAATCCTCGCAAATTAATATTATTGGCAAAACTGATAGTCTGAAAAACAAAGTCATGGAGTTAATTTCTGATATCAGAGCATCGAGAGATCCTCAGAAACTCCAGGAGATTATTGATAAGAAACAGATGCTAGAAGCCCAAAGAGATAATTTTGATAAAGAACAAAAGATATTAAGTGAACATAAAGAAAAAGTAAACGCCTTTTTTCTTAGTAAATTTTATGTCGAGTCAATAAACAATTTGAAATACCTTAAAAGTGAAAGGGAAAATCTGTTCGCTCAATTAGAAATTGCGAAAAAAGATGGCAGAACTATTGCACGAAAAATAAACAATCTTTCGAGCAAAATCGAAGAAAATAAAGAAAAAACAAGGCGCCTCTTTAATATTGCTGTGTCCAAGATCGCTACGGCTTCATTTCCAAAAGAAGAAATTGACCATTTTAACGCTTTTAAAGATGCATCTCTAATCAGAGAAATAAATTATCCCGATGTCTCTCGGACAATTCGTAACGAAATTAATTTCTTTTCGGTTTTATTTAGAAGCTTATTAGAAAACGATACTTTGGCATTCAATAAAGATATAGACAAACTATTTTTCTTCAGAGTGCTTTTACAAACCTTAAGTGATATTCATTATAACGATATAACTCTTCCTGGTATAAATCAACCAGTTGCTTTTCTAAAAGAAAAATTATCCGAAGAGATTGATAGGTATAAACCTCTTGAGGATCGACTGAAAGTATTCCAGGAATGTATCGAGTGTTTAGAAAATTTGTCTACTTCATTAGCCAATACAACTAGAATAGTTCAGGAATATGGGAATTTATCAAGACAGGATACCACACAAGATTATCTTGACCTTCAAGAAACAAATCTAAAAATTAAGGATTTTGATGAGAACATTAGATTACTTGATAAAAAAATTGATAGTATCAGACAGAAGTTAATAATAAATCACTTAGATAGATCAAAAACCGTAGAATTGATGTTAAAGTATGGATTGGATCCTGATGTGAAGTCCTTAGAAACATTAAGCGAGGCTAAGTTTCAAGAATATATATCGCAAATTGATTTTCAACTAGCCAAGAAAGCAATTCAAGGTAAAAGAATTATTGAAACAATTCGCGATTATGAGAATCAAATAATTTTATTGAATTCCCAAAAACCTCATTCATATCGTCCTTTTCTAAGAAGCATTGAGCAATTTTTTCAAAGAATCCAACAGCTTGAGCTGTTGTTTAGGCAGGAATATTCAGTTTATTTGAAACACATTGATGAGAATGGCAGATTAACAAATGATGAGATTAATTATGCAAGCTTACTAGGAAAATTGATAGCAAAAAGATTAGAAAAAGTAATATATGGCGAGCAAGAGTATGTTGTCGATGATGTAAATATCCTTGAAAATACTATCCTCACAGAGACAGGGAAGATAATTACATATAATGATTTTTCCACTGGACAAAGCCAAGCAGCTTATCTTAAGGCAAAATTATCCATGGAAAAGAATCGAAAAATTATTGCTTTATTCGATGAAGTTGCTGCAATGGACGAAAAGAGTCTAGAACCAGTAAAACTGAAACTTAAAGAACTTTATTTAAGTAAGAGATTATTAATGGCAATAATTGTTCAGAAGAGCGATGAAGTTTCGAAAGAATCTTTACTATGATGAACTTAGATAATGATTTTGCTTACAGTTATCTTGAAGTTGCGTATGATAAATTGATCTCTTCAATAAGACAGGCAAAGAAAAAGTTAGTTGGAGGATCGGTATTACTGGCAATAATGAAATTATCAAGTAATGAACTGTTCAACATAATATCAAATTCAGTTATAGAGGTAAACCGTAACTCTTTATCTTTATTGAGTAAACTGGAGATTGAGGGACTTATTAAGAAGACAGACATCACTGAAAAGAGTAATTCATTTGTTATTACTTGCAAAGGTATATTCTTTCTTGAGTCTAAAAGTAAAAACCTTGATATTAATAGCATTCTAAATTTTATTGAATTAGAAAAATTAGATTTTTCTAATGCTCACAAAGAATTAAAGAATGACGAAAAAATTATTATTTTATTATTGCTCTCTTTGCGATCTTTCTCAAAAGATACTTCTATGAATCTTAACGATGAAGATTTCTGCAATAAATGGGAGGAAATTATTGAAAATTCTACGCTTCCTTATTTATCTGAAAATAACATTGTTAATAGTAAATCAATCTTTTCATTAAAAACTGGAAATGAACATCCTGTTTCGTATTTAATGCGCCATGCCAATGATTTACCGAAAAAGACCTACAATCTCTTTGCATCCACTAAAAGCAATGAATATTACTTAAATATCATTACTAATGATAAAGAACAAGCAGAAGGTCAAATTTCTAGTTTGTTAGGTAAAGTATTTGTTAGTATTGATTCGATCCAAAAAGAAAGAGAGCTTATTAATTATTTATGTAGTACAGCACATAAATATGGACTATCTGTTATGACTTCTCTAGATTATCTAACATTTGATTGGGACAATATAATAGGAAATGCTGTTGAGAGAGTCTACTTAGGATTAAATAATTGATTTACATAGGTAAACTTAAGATATTTTGGGTATAGAATTGATTAAGAGTCCTCTCCGTTATCCAGGTGGTAAGTCAAGAGCAATCAAGCAAATCCTACCTCTAATTCCTCAGTTTAAAGAATATAGAGAACCATTTCTGGGAGGTGGTTCTCTATATATTTCCTTGAAACAAAAAGAGCCTTCTAAATCCTATTGGGTAAATGACCTGAATTATGATCTCTTCTTATTTTGGAAATATGCACAACAAAAAAACTTGGATCTTGTGGATGCAATAATTAAGAAAAAAGCCCAATATTCCAATGGCAAAGAGTTATTTAATGAATATAAGGGAAATTGGGATGCATATTCTGATTTTGATAGAGCAGTAAGATTCTTCATTTTGAACAGGATAACTTTCTCTGGCACTATTGATTCTGGTGGTTATTCCCAAGAGTCATATGATAAGCGATTTACTGATTCTTCTATTCAGAGAGTAAGAAATTTACAAGATGTTTTAGGAGATACAACTATTACTAACTGCGATTATGAAAGAATAGTAAATGAGCCTGGAAATGATGTTTTTATATTCCTAGATCCTCCTTATTTCTCACTATCGAAATCAAAACTATATGGTAAAAAAGGTGATCTTCATGCTAATTTTGATCATCAAAAGTTTGCTAATGATATGAAGAAATGTGGCCATAAATGGCTAATTACTTATGATGAATGTGACGAAATTAATGAAATGTTTAATTTTGCCAAATACAAAAAATCTTGGACACTACAATATGGTATGAATAATTTTGGGCAGTTAACTGCTGGGAAAGGAAATGAGTTATTCATTTCGAATTATCCTTTGGAAGAATTATCAATTAAGCAATTTGAACTTGACCTTGATGAGTCCCATATATAATGAAAAGTATATCAAAAATTGGGTAGGAATCCTTTCGTCGCATACCCCCCCTCCCCTCCCTCACTCCACCTCCTGCAACTGCCCGTCCAGGGGCACCAGCTCTGAATTGCTGACAACCACGATCTCACCCCTGGGGCTCCTGAGCAGCAGGCCCGACGGCAGCACCTCCATTTTGAGGTCGCTGTCCAGTTCAATGCGGTACCACTGCATGTGC
>DUKX01000161.1:0-1229 GCA_013329085.1 Methanofastidiosum sp.
TCCCCTTCTATAGGGCATAACCCCTTGTTTATAAGATCCACCTTTTCTTTTGTTCTGTTGATTCCAACGACATTGAAACCTTTATCGGCAAACATAGCGGCAACCGGGATTCCAACGTAACCTGTTCCTACAATGACAATATTTTTGAACATGTTATCCTCGAAAGAACAGATATACAAACCCTAAATAAATCTTTTGGGCGTTTGTTGACTAAATTCTTTGAAAAGAATATTTTGGATTAGTTTTTGATTTTATCTATTGTTTATCAATAGTATTGATATTTAATTTCTAATGTTATTCATTATGGTTATTATTATTAACCAATAAAATACTATATTTAATCTCAATTATTAATTTTAATTACCGAAAACTTTATATAGTAAGAGTAACTAAATACTAATAACTAAAGATTAATCGTTCAATATATGTAATCGATGGTGATAAATGTGGGTTGGAGAAAACAGTTTGAGTTGAGAAACGAGAGAATTGATTATATTAGAAATCTTCTTAAAGAAAGAACAAAATCAGGTAAAGATTACTTTATTCAAGAACTTGTAAATGAAACAAGGATCCCTAGAAGCACGGTAGAGAGATACCTTTATGAGTACCTTGAAAAAGAAATCGAGATTTACTATGAAGGGCCATTAAAAAAGATTAAATACGTTGGCAAGGAAAAGCAAACTTAAAGATTTTCTCTTCTTAGAAGTAATCCGTCTTCTCCGTTTTCATAGTAGTGTTTTAATCTGTTAGTAATCTTAAACCCAAGATTTCTGTACATTGACAGTGCCGCAACATTGCTGGCCCTAACTTCAAGTTTTAATCGAGTTATGCCTTTTTTTTCGTAGGCATCGATCAATCTTTTCATAAGAAATGTCCCTATGCCTTTTTTTTTGTAATCATCTCTTATTGCAATTACTAGTATGTGCCCTTCTCTTTTCTGCACTATACCTATGACAAATCCAATAACATCTTTGTCTCTTTCTACCACAAGGAATGTATCTCTGTGGAATTCGTATAGAAAGTTTATAATTTCTGGTGGGTAAGGGTAATCAAAGTTTTGGTATTCTAAATCTATAACTGTATATATGTCGTCTGGCCCTACATTTCTAACGATCATTTTCTTCCCCTATGACTTTAGAGAATTCCTGACCTTTTCCAAAAGAAGCCCTATATCCGCTTGGTGTTTTTTCTAAATCTTTTACTTCAAAAAATTGCCATCTTCTGACAAA
>DUKX01000161.1:1277-1464 GCA_013329085.1 Methanofastidiosum sp.
CAGGCATCCTAAGGGCGGCATATCCGTTTTCCCATAATTTCTTTACCAATGACACTTCTGAGTTTCTCCCTCTATTGTACATTAAGATCTCCTATAATAGAGTCAATTTTAGCCTATCTGGTCTTGGCTCATATACGTCTCCCTTTTGTTTCAACTCATCAATTATCTTACGGGTAAACGAATCACT
>DUKX01000161.1:1514-14541 GCA_013329085.1 Methanofastidiosum sp.
CCTATCTCCTCAATTGATTTCATGTACAACTGAATAATATCCTCAACATCTTCGACCATAACTTTATTCGATAATCTCATCCTGGCTCTTGCCTCTGATAGCCTTATCAAGGATTCAAGTTGCCTTGCGGTGATCGGAATAGGAGTATTTTTTTCTTCACCCTTCTTCCTTATACTCACATAAAACTCTAAAAGCCTGTTTTTTGCTTCGTCTGTTAAAGTTATTTCCTTAATGGTCTTCTTTGAATAGATAGCATATTTCCTTATATCCTCAGTTTCCAATAACGGCATTATTGAATCTTTTTCATTCGAATGAAGTTTTAATATGTGCTCTGCAATTTTTTTATCCTCGCTTTCCTTAGGTTTATCTGTCAATATGAAAATCAAGTCGAATCTTGAAAGGAGAGTGGGTAAAAGGTCTATCTGTTCCCCAAGCGGCTTATAGCTATCGAATCTTCCCCTCTTTGGATTTGCAGCTGCAAGTATAGAAGCCCTTGCGTTTAAAGTTGCAATAATGCCTGCTTTAGCAATTGAAATAGTTTGCTGTTCCATAGCCTCGTGAATCGATGAACGGTCTTCATTAGACATTTTATCAATTTCATCAATACAGGCAATACCATTGTCCGCAATAACAAGGGCGCCCGCTTCAAGGGCAAAGCTGCCTGTGCCTTCATCCCTTATCACGGCAGCAGTAAGCCCGGCAGCAGAAGTTCCTTTACCGCTTGTATAAATTGATCTTGGTGCAACAAGATTAATATATTTAAGAATCTGTGATTTGGCAACTCCAGGGTCACCAACAAGGAGTATATGTGAATCTCCCCTTATTCTTGTCTTATCATGGAGGACTCTTGCCTCACTTGAGAACATTTGCAATGCAACAGCATACTTTACATGCTGATTTCCAAAAATTGAAGGGGCAATAGAATTTGTTATATTTTCACAAATTTTAGGATCAGAAGCTAGCTCCAATATTTTTTCTTCGTCTTCCTCAGATAGTTCCAAGTCTTGGATATCCTTTTCCTTTATCTCAATGCTGTTTACTTCTATAGATTTATTGAAGGTCGTTTTCTTGCCCCCGCTCTTAGGCCAATGTTCCTGAACGGTTTTTAAAATACCAACTATATTTACCACATTTCCGGCCTGAGCAGTATCAACTATATCGTCCTTGATTATGCAATCCATAATCCATGGCAGTCGGCCTCCTTTTAATTTTTCGGGCTTCTCTTGAATCTTAATATTTTGCCAATCAACAAATTTCGAATAAGCCTTTACCAGCTTGAAGGGGCCGTTTCTCCCACAAGCTGGATTTGAACAAGTGACAGGAGTTTTAAAAGTCGGCGAATCTTGCATAATAGTAAGATACTCTCCACACCTCTCACAACTAAACATAGCCTCAATTACTTCAGGTTTAACTTCTGTAGTTCTCCTTACAACACCTTCAACTTGGATAAATTTATTGATGTGTACTGCCCTTATGTCTCTGATATCAATCTTCTCAGTTGAAGGCAAATTAACAAATCTGGCCGTTAGCCTTCTATCAGTTTCAGCACCATACACTTCCTTTAAAGCTACACTTGGGCCCGATAAGATTTGTTCAGGTTCCTTCAAAAGTTGCTCGGAGAGATCAAAATCAAAATCAATAATATCATCAAAATTGATATAAAGGGAGCTCTTTCCTTCCATCTTCATTTTGTCTATTAGCTTTTTGTACTTTGGCTCACTTACATCAGGATAAGCTTCATAGAACTCCTTGAATCTATCAACAACTTCTTCGTGGCTATATTTCATGTTTTTCTCCCTTTATGATGTCCTCGTTAAATCTTATCCAATTTGATATCTCTTCCCCGATAAGTGAAATGAAAATTAACTCTGATTCATGAACTTCAATTTTTTGATTTTCAATTAACAGCGCTTTTAAAATCTTTTCAGCCCTAAATCTTAGGAAGTTTCTTAATGCAGTTGCACTATCGCTATATGCCTTTTTATCCATTTCTGATATATTGCTCCGCTCTCTTAGGTATCGTTGAGATATACGTGCAAAGGCATAAAAGTTGTCATCAAGTTCTAACATTTTTTCTGTGGAGTTCTCTTCCTTTAACATTTTCCTGTAATTGACAGAGTTTAAAGGTATTATGTCAGCTAATCCTTCATTTATTAAAACTTCAACTTCTAAGAAATGAAGTTCATAATCCCTTCCTTCTTCGTAGGCCTTGCTAGATAGACTAAAGTTTTTTTTTGCTTTAAAAGGGATAATATTTTGTTCTGACATATGTTCTCTTAATTTCTGACAGTAAGGTTTTTTAAAAGCTTTATCTAAATCTGCCTTAAGTGATACGATAAAAATATATACTCAAATTATGAGGTCTTGTTCAGTTATAATTTTTTGGAGGGATTCAATGCAAAAAAAGATTGATGAGATAAGAAAATCCCAAGGAAAACTCCTTGTTAAAAATGTTAAATATTCATGGGATAATCTCCCTTACTACAAACAAAAAATGAAAGAAGCCGGGATAAAACCTGACGATATCAAAGGACTGGATGATATATCTAAACTCCCTTTTCTATCAAAAGCAGATCTAAGACATCATTATCCTTATGGCTTGATAGCAACACCTCTTGATAATGTTGTTAGATTCCATTCATCTTCAGGCACGACTGGTATTCCAACGGTAGTGCCATATACGAAGAGGGATATAGAATTATGGGCTGAGCTAAATAAGAGATGCCTTGAAACAGTTGGTGCAACCCATAAAGATTTAGTTCAAGTTAGTTATGGATATGGGCTATTCACAGGGGGTTTGGGGCTTCATTATGGTGCGGAGAGATTGGGAGCTGCAGTAATCCCTACAAGCAGTGGAAATACTATGAAACAGATTAAGATACTAAAGGACATGAAAACAACTACACTTGCCTGTACACCATCTTATGCGTTGATGCTTTCAGAAGTTATCAAAGGCACCGGCATGAAACTCGATGAGCTATCTTTGAAAAGAGGAGTATTTGGTGCAGAGCCCTGGTCCGAAAATATGAGGAAAAGGATAGAAAAAGATCTTGGCCTTGAAGCATTTGATATATATGGCCTTACTGAGCTTTGTGGACCTGGTGTAGGTATTGAGTGTCCTGAGCATAACGGGCTTCACACATGGTCTGACCACTTTATTGTCGAGACAATTGATAATGATGGGAATAAGACAGATGTGGATGGCGAGGGAAAAGGCGAGCTAGTTTTCACAACCTTGCAAAGAGAGGCAATGCCAGTCATGAGATATAGAACAAAAGATCTATCTTGGATAACATGGGAGGAATGTGCTTGTGGGCTCTTGCATCCTAGAATTGGAAGGATTACCGGAAGAAGTGACGACATGTTAATAGTCAGAGGTGTCAATGTCTTCCCAAGCCAGATAGAAGAAGTTTTAATGGAACTAAAAGGCGTTGGCGACCATTACCAGATCATAGTCGATAGGGACATTTTAGATAAACTCATGATAAAAGTTGAAGTCACAAACGAAATTTTCTCAGACAGCATATCAGAACTTATAACACTTGAAAAAGAAATCAAGAAACGACTCTTTGAAATGTTGAGCCTAACCGTTGATGTTGAGCTTGTTGAACCTGGCCAGATACCAAGACCTGAGGGGAAAGCAAAAAGAGTAATTGATTTAAGGAAGGATATGTAGGTGTTGAAATGGTAGAACAGATAAGTGTTTTTATTGACAATAGACCTGGGAGGCTTGCAGAGCTCTGTAATATTATTGGGAAAAACGATGTAGATATCAGGGCTTTACAGCTAGTTGAGGCAGGAGAATTTGGTCTTGTAAGAATGATAACAGACAATAATGAGAAAGCAACTAAGCTCTTGAAAGATGCTGGAATGTCCTTTAGAAAGGGAGAAGTTCTAGGAGTGCTTATGGAAGACAAACCTGGGTCTATGGGACTAATAGCCACTCTGCTAAGTGAGGCTTCAATTAACATTGAATACGCTTATGCATTTATAACTAAGATAGAAAAAAAGGCCATATTGATACTAAAAGTAAGTGATCTAAAGAAATCAATAGACGTTTTGAAATCTAATGGTATAAGTATACTTGAGAATTTTTAGGGCGTGAATATGTCAGCAGAAATAAATGAAAGTATAAAGGCCGCCGCTGGGCTTATTGAAATAGCAGCAGTTACGGCGCCCAAAGGCAAAGGAGTAGACGATATAGTAACAAAAACAATCTTCAAAGGTACTAAGGATCACAGAGAGTTAGTTGAAAAAATGAAAGTATATGGAGAAAAAAAAGGCCTAAAATTTTTTCAGAGAGATTCAAAGAATGTATTAGAATCGGATGCAATAGTTCTTATCGGTGCAAGTGCAAATCAGCCTCTTGGCCTAAATTGTGGAATGTGTGGGTATAACTGCAGCACAATCCCTGAAAAGAAAAAAATAAATGATTATTTTGCACCTGTATGCGCGTTTGCTCTGGTAGACCTTGGTATAGCACTCGGCAGTGCATCAAAGACTGCTCAGATCTTAAATCTTGATAATAGAATAATGTATTCAATCGGCGCAACAGCAATGGAGATGAAACTCATTGAAGGCGATGTAGCCATGGGGATACCACTGTCTGTTTCAAGCAAGAGCATTTACTTTGATAGGTAATCTATCTAATAAATTTTTTCATTATTAAAGGAAGTCCGACCTTCATAATTCCTTCAATAGCGGGACAACTTTTTCCAGTTTCTACCTTTTCAATCAGGAAATCATCTATTTGTGATAAAATAACGCCGATCCCAAAAGCGGTAAGAAGGACTGGTACTGGATGCTTTTCAATGACCCCTAACAGATCTTCCTCAGAACCCATTCTAATCTTTATTTCTTTTAATAATCTTTCAATGTCTTGCCTTTCTATCCTTTCTTCCATAAGTATATCCTCCATATCCTAATATCGCCCCTACAATAACTAGTATCATCCCAACAATCAAAAAGGCCATCATATAGCTACCAAGAACATTTTTCAAGAAGAATACTAGCGAAATAAAAAGAGCTACCACGCCTGAAAAAGCGAGTATCGCAGAACCAACTGCCAAGAAAAGAGTTTTTGTGAGTCTATTCATGGGCTCTTTTATTACTTCGCCAATAGCATCAGAGGCGCCCTGCTTTACGTAGGCCCCAATATACTTCACTAGTAATTCAATGAGCTTGTTTAGAGGCACTGTTTCTATCATTGTCCCACTTACTTTCTCATTAGTTTGCCTAGAAGGTATCCAAATCCTAAAGCTGCGAATACGCTCATAATTGGATATTTTCTGATAAATATTTCTGTTTCCTGGAGGGCTCTTTCAGATTCTTTCACTACATAGTCAACTTCTTCTTTATGTTTCTCTTCAAAATCTTTTAGTTTTATCCCTGCCTCGTCTCCCAATTCTCTGATCCTTGATTTACTTTCATTGAGCTTGTACTTTCCTTCTTCTAAAAGCCTCTTTCCTTCATCTACCATCTTTTTTCCCATTTCAATATCTTTTTCTATTTCCTTCTGAATATCTTCAACTTTTACTTCTTTCAAATAATCACCAAATCTATAGTGTTTCTAATGTTTATAAAATTATTCTATATTTTTTCTAGGATTAGTATAATTTGAAACTAATTTTTATAGTCTTATATTTTCATCTTTGGCTATTCCTTTTAGGGCAATAAGCAGTGAAACTAATGCAAGCCCTAAATAAATGGCCATGTACTTTCCAATTTCCAATAAATCAATAGAAGGGTTAGAGGCTATCTTAATCAAGGGGATAATTGGAGAGTAGCTCAGCGCCTCTTTTAATATGGGATTCTCTAAAGGTATTGGCACGAACATAATGAGGGTCACAACCATCATAAAAAGGGTAAGGAAAAGGTTTGACTCTGTAATATTTGAGGAAATATTTGAAAAGACTATAGAAATTGAAAATAAGAGCAGCATGATTATTGAAAGGAATACCAATAAGAGTGGTATATTGAAAATTGAGATCCCTCTGGCGCTTAAAACTAGTATCCATATTACTATCTGGACAATTGAGATTGCAAAAGTTGGCAGTATCTTACCAAGGATTATTTCTATTCTTTTTAACGGAGATGCGAGCAATATTTCAAAGGTCTTTCTTTCCTTTTCCCCAACTATCGAATCAGACAGTATATTCATAGAGAGAAATATCGGGAGAAGCAGTATAAGCGGGATTAAAAGCGTCTGCATTATCTCAACAAAGAATAGGTCAGCTAGATTATATGTATAGTTTTTAGGATATATGTCGATAATCATCGGATTTAAGACCTCATCAGGGAGCTCTCCCTTTAATTTTGCCTTTAGATAGGCTCTTTTAATTGGCTCTGATAGATTTTCAAAGTTTAGGGGATTTTTTAGCAGCACCCTGACAGAATTATCGCCTTGAGCCCAAATAACACCATCGATATTTCTGGGGAGCGCCCCACTAAATTCTGGATTTTCTAAAGCAACGCTTTTTATTGACTCATCATTTAAGTAGTTAGGAAATCCTTCCACCTCAGAATAAACAAAAAATGTGCCCTGACTGTTTGGGTCATCAACATAAGTCTGTATATAGGCGTAGGATGTTCCAATCAGTACTATACCAATTACTATGAACAGTTGTAGCAAAAATGCAAGTATGTAAACCTTTTCCCTCAATATGTCCTTGAACTCCTTTCCTGCAAGATATATTACTTCTTTTCTCATAGCGCCCCCCTGAGTATGGTAATATTATAGATAAAGTGAATCAGGATACCTGCAAGAAATGCAGGTACCAGATACTTTCTCTCACTAATTCCTATCCCAATAACTCCCGTTGAAACAATATGTATGCCCCCTGAAAGAAACGTTCTCGTAACAAACACCCTAAGAGCATGATCTGGGAACAGATTAAGTGCAAAGGCTGTGAAGATAATATCCTCAAGAAGGGCAAATCCAAGGCCAGATGTCATGCCGGCAAGCATCCCTTCATGCCATTTCAAAGGAAAATACTTTTTAGCTGAGAAAATACCAATGCTTTTTGATAACTCTTCTATAGTTGCCCATATGAACAGTATGGCAAATATCGATTCTGTGAAATAGAGGGCGATAATCCCGAAGAATATCTCAAAGATTATTGATATAAAAATGGCAATAAATCCAAAAATAAGGGCTATTAAGTAAGGGCTAAAAACTATGTTTTTTAATCTTAGTTTACCCGCAAATTCAAAGACAAGGTCTTGTATGCTGGGTCTAGGGCCAAAATAAAACTCGTCTTTTTTGTAAAGAACTGTTGACAAATAAATCAGAATAATGGAAAAGCTAAGGGAAGGCAATATAGAAATGGCCGCTTCTTTCAACGAGTATGTGCCATTTTCAATTGCTATAACAAGAGACAGTGGAGATATAGCTGCGGCCTCCTTTAGACCTGCAACGTAGAGTGTGGATGTACCGAACAGCAAGAAAAATAGGAGGATAAAAGTTACTGTGACAATTAAGGCTGAATCCTTGTAGTTCTTTGAATAGACGCCAATTAGTCCAGTTATACTGAGAAGCAGTATTGCCGTTATTGTAAGTGGCAGGATAATTAGAGGATTTGTTACTCTTCCAAAATAGTAGAGGGCCACCACCCAGAATAAAAGCTGGAACAATATTATCGCTAGGATAGAAATAAATTTTGAATAGAATATTCCTTCTCTTTTCATGGGAAGTGCCAAAAGCATTTCCCCAGTCCTCCTCTCTTTTTCTGATATAAGTAAGTCAATTAGCATCCCCCCGCTTAAAAACAGGGGCAAAAGAAGAACTAGAAGGACTATATATCCCCCCTGCTCATCTTCAAAAGATTTTCTTGTTCTTTCTATCTGTTCCTCGAAATTAGCAGGTCTATCCAGGATGTTTGTTACATTTTCTGTTGTCTGCTCTTGCGTAGTTTGATTTTGAGAGGGCGTGTTGTTATCCAGAGGGGATTGAGAAACAAGTTCTATATTAGGCTCTACAATTGATAAATCCCTGATTCTGGCCTCTATAGCTCCATCCCTAAAACCAAGCAGTATTGTGTTTATCTCCGAATAGGCAGAAACGCCCTTTGGGTTCTGATTATTTATGTATACTTCAACTTTTGAGGATCTATAGCTTCTTATTTTATCTTCAAACTCCTTTTCTATAACTAAAAAGGCTGAAATCCTGCCATTTCTCAATAATTCGAGCCCTTCTTTTTCTTCCACCCATACAATATCAAATCTTTTATTTTCTGAAATAATGTCTGTCAAGGAGTTCTTTTCTGAGGAGATCCCTATTGGGAGATAACCTTTACCACCTATAGAGAGATTGAAGAATCCTCCTTCTTCTAAAGCCTTGACATAGCTACCAAAAAGAGGGATTATAAGAAGGATTACAAGAAGCTGTAAGGTAAAAGCTATTTTGAATTTTCTATTTTTAAATAGCCTTCTAAGCTCCCATTTTACCATTTGCTCAATCATTTTTACTACCGACTAGCTCAATAAAGACCTCTTCAAGAGAGGGCGTTAAATCTTCAAAATAGATGACATCTTCCCTTAGAACATAGTTAAGATCTTCATAATCCCTGGCCTTAATAACAAGATAATTCTCTCCCCTTTCCTCTACTTTAAGATTTTTATCGAGAGAGATCCTATCAAGAATATCCTTTTTCATATTTTTTAGGCCAATCTTAAACGTTTTTTCCTTGATGTAAATTTTCTTGAGATTTTCAATGGTATCGTAGGCCTTTATTTTTCCTTTATCAATGATAGCTATTTTATCACACAGCTGCTCTGCTTCATACATATAATGGGTGCATAGAATAATTGTTTTATCCTTCTTTAGCGTTTTTATAAAATCCCTGATCTTTCTAGAAGTGAGCGGGTCTAATCCCATCGTAGGCTCATCAAAAACAATTATTTTGGGGTCATGGATCAAGGCCCTTGAAATTGCAAGCCTCTGTCTCATACCCTTGGAAAATGAGGAAACCTTCCAATCCTTCCTATCAGATAGCCCGACTAGGGTTAATAGCTCATCTATCCTTTGATTAATTTTTTCCTTGGGAACGCCGTATAATAATCCAAAGTATTCTAGAAGCTCACCGGCCTTTGGCCGCTCATATAAATTAGGCTCTTCAGGGAGGTAGCCTATAATCTTTTTGATTTCTGTCGGATGTTTTTGGAGATCCATTCCATCAATTATTATCTGCCCTTTTGACGGTTTTAAAATTCCACAAAGAAGCCTGATTAAAGTCGTCTTCCCAGCACCGTTTGGGCCAACTATGCCTATGGTTGTCCCATCCTCTATTTTAATAGTGGCATTGTCCAAAGCCTTGTGGTCACCAAAGAATTTGGAAACATCAAGAAACTCTATCATTAAAAAAGAATAGGGAACTGTTTCTATTTAAACGTCTTTGCTTTTAATTAAGGAATTCTCAATATTTTTAGTTATAGTTTATTTTTTAAATGGGTAGGTGTAAGATATATAGAGTGTTATGAAGGGATTAATCCAAGTTTATACTGGCAATGGCAAAGGAAAGAGCACCGCTGCCTTTGGCCTTGCTTTAAGGGCTTCAGGGCGTGGGCTAAAAACCATAATAATACAGTTCATGAAGCAGGGGAATACGTATGGGGAGCATTTTGCCATAGCGAAAATAGAGAACATCGAAATAGTATCATTTGGTAAACCAAAATTTGTCAACTTTAAAAATCCAAGTAAAGAGGACATTGAACTTGTAAACGAAGCATTTGAATTTTCCAAAAAAACGATCAATAGCGGAAAATATGATATTGTGATCCTTGATGAAATAAACATTGCCTTGAATTTTAAATTATTGGAGATAGAAAAGGTAATTGATCTCTTAAAGAATAGACCTGAAAATCTTGAGGTCGTACTGACTGGGAGATTGGCACCTCAAGAGTTAATTGATCTTGCTGACCTAGTCTCAGAGATAGTAGAGATAAAACACCCCTACCAGAAAGGCATTGGTGCAAGGGAAGGTATTGAGTATTAGATTTTTATAATCAATATGAAAAGCTTATTTGTGGGAGAAGCTAGAAATGGTAAAAGTTGAATTGATACTTTAAAAAATAACAACTTAATGAGTGCTTCTCTTCTTAATTCCAATTAAAGTCATGCCAACGATATCATCATTTTCTTCATTATATCTAAGAATTACTCCATTTCCTAAGTCTTCACTAATCGCCTTTGACGGTTTACCAAAACTGACATATAAAACGTCAACTTCTTCATCGTAATCAAATTCAACGTCACTATAAATTTTCTTAATACCTTCAATCATACTTATTTTTTGGCTTCCCATATAATCTCTCTCCCCCTCAACTTTTTTGTAATATACGCAGTTATTATAAAGCCATTCTTCTCCTCTCTATATGGAACTACTAGATATTTATCATTAATCTTTTTTACAGATATAGATTCGCCAAAATCTCCCTTGAAGATTATATCTGGCGCAGCAATTGTATTTAGTACTCCCTCTAAAAGGAAAGCCATTTCCGGGTGGCTCGAAGTAATATGGATCCATCTTTCTTCAGTTAATCTAATTATATTGCCTTTACAGGTAGGGCTTCCTTCATATATTAATACTATATTTTACTATTAATAAAAGTTATCACTTATATTTAGTAATATGACGCCTAATATTTTGTCTTTTTGTTCGTATCCCAAGGTGCACTTTAACCATATAATCATCTTGAAAATGCCACGTTGTTATGGCCCACATTTAAAAATGCAAAAAATCCTACTTCTTCCCTTTTGAGAAGAACTCAATAGCTTCTTCCAATTCTTTGTGATTCTTAGCATATTCTTTGATGTCAATTCCTTTTTGATATGCCTCGCATGCTTGGACCAATGATTTTGCCCCTGCTGTTGTTCCTTTAGGATGTGCATGGCAGCCCGCACCCATTGTCGTAATAAAATCTATATTTCCCATCACATCAATAAATGGCTTCAGTAAAGTTGGATTTAGACCACCAGAGATAATTGGGCAGCATTTTTTCATACCTCTCCAACTATCATCTTCTAAAATAACATGGTGTGATGTATCCGCTTGAACAAGAGCTATCGCATCTTTATCATTTTCAGGTATTTTTGACCACTCCTGTTCAAAGAAATGCCCCTTAGCTTTAAACTGTAATATATTAAGTGCTGCAACTACATCTTCTTCTGGACTACCCTGCATTTTTCCAACGCCTGCAGTCCCCGTGTGAATTCCTGAGGCTCCGGCCAATCTTGCAAATTTGGATAGAACTAATACTGAAAATCCTATTGGATTTTCTAATCTAGTGTAAGCTCCATGGCCAGCTCTGTGAAAGTGTATAAAGACATCTGGATATTTCCTTCTTAAAGTTTGCACGGCTGTCCACCCAGCCATAATGCCGTCAATTAGGAATGCGTAACTTCCAGGTTCAAATCCAGTGTTTCTGATAAGTTCACATCTCTCAATCATTGTGTCAAAATCAGCAGCTGAAACATTAAACGAATGAACTTTTTTGTTTCCTGTTTCCTTAACTGCTTTGTCCATGGCCGCTTTAACGTTTATCACCATCTTGTCATAGGGGCAGAAATCCTGATTTGCTTGAGGCTCATCATTTTTAACGAAATCGCCTCCCCCAACCCAGAAATCATAGGCTGCCTCTGCATATTCTGCTGAAGTTAGCCCCATCTTCGGTTTTATTATGGTACCAAGGATAGGTCTATCATAGACATTCAGATATTTTCTCATATCGTCTAAAGTATAGCTTGGGCCATCATACTGCTCAAGCATTGCTGGAGGAAACCATACATCAAGCAATTTTAGTGCGCTTACTTCCTTCATCCCGAGGACATTCCCAACAAGGTATGTCAATATGTTCTGTACGTTTCCACCTCTGTCAAAAAGTCTCCAAGGGTATGCAAGCCAGACAAGGTTCTTATCCTGATCAATTTGGTAAACTAGAGCGTTCATCTCTTTTGAGAAGGGTGTTTCTGTTTTTACATTGAAATTCGTACCTGTGGAAGATTCTGCTGCAACTTCTGCCGCAGCCTGCAGAATGTTTAAACTTCCCCCCGACACTAAATGAAATACGGCAAGGAGGTATTCCCCATTTTTAGGATTAGGCAGATTAAAATTCACATACCCAAGTTGATGTGGATTTAGTGATTTAATTAATTGTTCTTTGTTTATTTTTTCCATAATAATTACCTGTTTTCAATTATTTATAAAATTTCCCCATTATATAGGGGTGCTTGATAACACAATTATCTTTATTTACCCATAAGTTTTAATAACTTTATTTCTTAAGGAATAATGTCATGAGGAGAGAGATTGAACTTTGGTGGCTTCAAGCAAAAAAGGATTTTTCAGTAGCTGAGATACTTTTTGAAAAGAACCAGTATTACATGGTTGCCTTTTTATGTCAGCAATCAATTGAGAAGGGATTGAAAGCGCTGCACTTAAAGAAAAACAAAAGACCTGCCGATTTTACTCATTCTTTAGTAACTCTTGGAAATGCGTGCAAGGTTCCGGATTCTCTTATGTTAATATTAAGGAATTCTACATTAGATTTTATTATGTCAAGGTACCCTGACGCTTCAGACGAACTACCCTATGAAATGTATGACAAAATTATAGCATCTCAAAGAATTGATGGTGCAAAAGAGGTTTTGAAATGGATAGAAAAAGAGCTAGAGATATAGAAGATCTCGTAAAATTGATAAAAGAGGAGTATTCTCCTGAACTAGTACTCCTATTTGGTTCAAGAGCAAGAGGGGACAATCTTATCACAAGTGATTATGACCTTATTATTGTTAGCAATAAATTTACTGGCGTTCCTTTCTTAACTAGACTATTTTTGATGCAGGATTTGTGGGACGGTGAGAGACATCTAGATGCGTTTTGTTATACGCCTGAAGAATTTGAAAGAAAAAAACAGCAGATGGGAACTGTCCAGCAGGCTTCAATTGAAGGTATAGCTCTTTGAGTAATTTGATAAGGATTGATTTTTTGAGATTTAATCGTTTACACCTGCTTTGTTGCATAATTCCACT
>DUKX01000013.1:0-328 GCA_013329085.1 Methanofastidiosum sp.
TTCACTTTATAAGTTTTTCGGTTATCCTAACTTTATTAGAACATGCTAATACATGATTATTATATCGATACACCCTGCCAATACTAAACTCTAGTTTAGCTAAATTAATAGAGATGATTAGACAATCTGGCCTTAAAATTACATTAATTCTAAAATGGCATATTACAATAGAAATGATGCGGGGGAAGGGATTCGAACCCTCGAAGACCTGCGTCACCGGATCTTAAGTCCGGCGCCTTAGACCATGCTCGGCAACCCCCGCCTAGAAAAATATCCAAGCCTATCTCTTATAAAATTACCTGATAATATAAATCTTTAGGCAGTTTGT
>DUKX01000013.1:375-3991 GCA_013329085.1 Methanofastidiosum sp.
ACCTGAAATTTCCCTGTTTATTATATCCAACTCTCTTTCAAGTTTCGTATCCTTGATTTCAGGCAAATGTTTTTCTTCGCCCACTTCGTCCTCTGGTTTCAAACTAAAAATTTTGGCAAGTGCTGAAAAAGTTGCATAATTATTGTATTCGATGACAATATATGATCCATCTGGAGCGCTATCAAAGGACAGTATGACATAATCCGCTTCAATCTCATTTCTTAAGTAATCCTTGATTTTTTTAATAAATGACCTATCATTCCCTTCTAGATCTTGATTTAATAGAAGATCTTCATTGATGTATATCTCCTTACCAGCAGTATAATACTCAATATCTGCCTTATTTAAGGCTAAGACTACCTTCTTTATTCCTTCATCAACTGTATAAGGCAGGGCTTCAACTTTTCTCATAATGATACTACCATTTATTAGAATTTAAGGTTTTCAATCATTTTGTTCTGCATCAGAATTCTCAATAAGATCAAATAAGGTCTTTTTAAGATTTGTAACAGTGTCATAATTTTCCATCTCTTTTGGATAAATCCATTTAAAAGTGTCATGTTCCCAGTCTATCTTTATTTCCTCTCCTTTGAACAGGAAGAGGAATGGGTTAATTGACCATATCGTATCATTTACAGTATCATTGACATCGAAAGGAGTTCCAATCTTTAAAAGTTCTAAGTATTTGTTATCAACGCCTGTTTCTTCTTTTATCTCTCTTAAAGCCGCCTCAAGGCTGTTTTCTTCTTCAATGAATCCAGAAACACCTGCCCATTTGCCTCTAAAAGTGCCAACCTTATCGCTCCTTTTAAGAAGGAGGATCTTCCCATCCTTAAATAAAAATGAAGTAACAATCTCTTTTCTCTTCATAAAAGAAATAAATAAAGTATATTAAAAAAAGTATCTAAAAAACTGGGGCAAAAGAATGAATTTATTGCTTTCTAGCTTTTCTTTTCATTCTTCTCATTTTCTTCTTAACGTGTCTCCAGCGCATTCTGCCTTTCTTTTTCCATTTTCGTGGCCTTTTGCCCATTATATCCCTCAATGATTTTTATTTTTTCATCGTTATTTCGATAGTACTTACTGCTCTCTGTTCTACCTGCTCTGTTCCAATCTTTATATCGGTAATTTTAGCATCGGGAACAAATCTGCTTTTTACGATTTCTGCAGTATCCACAGCAGTAGATATACTTCTTCCCCTAGCTTTTATGGTTATCTCATTCTCACCTGCATTAAATCCAGTGACTATAGCAAGAACATACGCCATTGCCTTTTTCTTTCCTACGAGTACATCCATAATATCCCTCTAATCAACGCTCATTGAAAAACGCTAGAGAACTAGCATGAAAAAGTTTCGTTGCCTATTTATATACTTTTTGGTTATTTCATAATTGCTTAAAAATATATATTTATTCGCTTATTTAATGAAATATAATATAAAATAGGAGGATTTTATCATTCTGATACGACTACATTGATATTTTCTTGATCAAGTAAAATGCCTCTCCAAAATACTTTAGTGTTTACAATGAATCTAGTCTCATAACTTCCAGCAGAAACTTTTGATTTTAATAGAAATGATTTTGATATTCTTTTATTTGCAGGAAGAGGTTCTTGAAAAGTGAATTTGTAGCCACCATATACCTTATCAGATGGGTATTTATCAACTGACTCTACCACTAAATCATAGTAATCAGATGTAAATTCTATCCAGTACTCCCCTTCTTTAAAGACTTGGTCAGATTCAATGTCCATCATTAAAAGTCCATTTTGATCATGTTTTAGCGATAACTCAGTTTTAAGAAGTCCGCCTAGGTCTATTTTTTTAATATCAAATTTTGGTCTGTAAACCTGAACAGTCGTTTTAGCAGTAACAGCATTCATTTGAATGCCTTCATTATTCTTGTATTTAATTATAAATTCAAGGGGTATATCTTTCCTTGTTTCAGAAAGCTTTAGTACCTCTTTTTCAGCAACTACAATAAATTTTATGGCAGAGGTCTTTCCTTTCTCCAACAATAATGGAGGTGTAGCCTCAAGGGTAACAGTAAATGGTGAAACTTCCTCAACTTCTATTTCTATAGCATTGCTTTTTCCAGTATTTTCTAAATTTAGAATTCCAGTTTCTTCATTTGTTATTAGCATCTTAGTAGTTAAAACATCAACACTGGCTGATATTTTAGGATTCTTCTTGAAATTGAAGATAGTATCTTGACCTAGATATAGAATTCCAACTATCAGAACTACCGCAATTACTATGAATATCCACTTTTTATTGATATTCATAAACATCGTAACCCATCATAGTTTAAAAGATTATCTTTTAAAATTATAAATTTATAATTTTCAGTTTTCAGTATTTGAAATTATATTTTTAATTATCTATAAACATACCCCAAATTTTATAAACACCAAAAAATTAATCTTTCTGGTAACCTATGACAGCGGAAGCTCTTTATGAAAGATTATTAGAAACAATTTCTGAAAACGAACTGAAAGAAAGAATTGATAAGAAGATTCAATCTGTTGGTGGGCTGTTATCAGAAGAAGGGGCATTACTCCTAATAGCTGGAGAGCTAGGGGTAACTTTTGAAGAAATNNGACATCAGCGGAAGAATAATGAGAATTTTTGATGTTAATACTTTTCAGAGAAAGACCGGCACAGAGGGGAGAGTTCAGAATATTGTAATCGCTGACAAAACAGGAAGCATTAGAATTGTTTTTTGGGACGATCAGATAGAAAAACTTAAGCAATTTAAGAGAGGCGATGTCGTCACAGTTAGAAATGGATATCTAAGGAAAGGTTTTAACAACGAATTTGAGGTTAGTCTTGGCAAAGACGGTGTTATTTCTGGTGGTCAAGAAAGCGCCGATTATCCCCCTATAAATTATGTTAAATTAAAAATCAGGGATATTGAAGACAAGATGAATAACATTGATGTCACAGGTAGGATTTCTATAATTTATGGCGTAAGGGAATTTGCCAAAAAAGATGGTTCCGTTGGAAAAGTCGGTAACTTCATGATAATGGACGATACAGGGGAAATAAGGGTTACTCTGTGGGATAAAAAAGCAGAATTATTAAACACCTTAGCAAAAAATGATATTATTACTATTGAAAATGCTTACTCCAAGATGGGACTAAACTCTGTTGAAATAAATCTTGGATCTTCATCTAATATAATACCTGAAAAAACTGAAAGGGAGGATATCCCTAAATCAGAGTCTCAAACAGTCTCTATACCAGATCTTAATGAAAATATGAGGGGCATAAATATTGAGGGGTATGTTAAAGAGGTATATGATATAAGAACTTTCACGAGAGAAAGTGGAACTGGAAAAGTTGGCAGATTTTTATTAAGTGACGGTACGCATGATCTTAAAGTTGTTCTGTGGGACGATAAAGCGGATTTATTGGCAACTTTAGTACCTAGTACTAAAGTAAGGGTCGAATCCTGTAATATAAGATTCAATAATGGTCTTGAAGCACATCTTGGCCTAGGTTCAAGGATACAATCTTCAAAAGCTGAAGAAAAGCCAGATGAAAAGAAAATAGCAGATTACATTTTATCTGATACTGTTAATGTCCTTGCAAGAGTCAATGGAATTGAAGGGG
>DUKX01000205.1:0-3611 GCA_013329085.1 Methanofastidiosum sp.
GATACTACCTAAAATAGGGGAGATTTTTTAATGAAAGGAAAAGGAAATAATTACAGGATAAGACAAAAGCATTATTAATAAAAAAGCTTATAAATAATAGGTAATTTATTTATTAATATATTATCTTAGCACTAATGATTTGCGAAATTCTCGATATAAACTTCGCCGGGATTATTAGATCAAGCGTAACAAATAGAAGAGGGGATACTTATTTCAAAGATTAGAAGAATAAATGGGGCACTACTAGTTTTAATGATTTTGTTGAGTTTTTTTGTTTCTTTAGTTTTTGCAGGTTCTGGAGGGGCAAATGACGATTCGGCTTCTTGTAATGAAGATAGTTCAGTCTTGATAAATGTTTTAGGTAACGATTCTGGATTGACAAAAATCGGTCAAATTAGTGACCCTCCACACGGGAATGCAATGGAGGAAAATGGCCATATAAGATATACGCCTGATCCAAACTGGCATGGAACTGATAGTTTTACTTATACTGCTATGAGTGCAGGCCTTTATTTTTCTGATAACGGACATTACTATGAATATATTTCACACCCGGGTATAACTTGGGAATCAGCTAGAGATGCAGCTGCGGCAAAGACCTACTATGGATTGAAAGGTTATCTTGTAACCGTTACTTCTGCAGCTGAACAAAATTTTGTTTCATCAAAATTACAGGGGCAAGGCTGGATGGGAGCTAGTGACAATTCAAATGAGAATCATTGGTATTGGGTAACAGGCCCTGAATCTGGCACAGAGTTTTATTATGGTAGATATAGCAGTGGCCAAGGCTCGTGTCCATATTCAGTCTCTCCAAGCTATTATGGATACACAAATTGGGCTTCAAATGAACCAAATGATTGGGATTGTAATGAAGATTATGGTCATTTTTGGGACAATGGAACTTGGAATGACTATGCCTCTAATAACGGAGCAATTCAAGGATATGTAGTTGAATATGGTGGCATGGCAGGTGATTCTCCTTCTTTTCCCCAAGCAACAGTCACCGTCACTGTTAATGCAGTGAACGATCCACCTACCACTTCAAATGGCAGCTTCAATGTGAATGAGGACTCAACTTACAACGGCTCGCTGCCTGTGTACTCTGATATTGACGGTGGACCAACATTCACCTATTCTATTCATACCCAGGCAGGTCACGGAACAGCCACAGTCACAAATGCAGCCACAGGTGCTTTCTCTTACACACCAACAGGAAACTACTTTGGCGGCGACAGCTTCGTGTTCCAGGTATCCGATGGCAGGGGAGGAACACATACTGCCACTGTAACTGTCAGCGTAGTATCCGAAGTAAACGACCCGCCGGTAGCAAATGATCAAACTAGATCAACAAACGAAGACACACTCCTAACTGGAACAGCGACAGCCTCAGATGTCGACCATGACCCTCAAGATACCCTGACATTCTCTCTCTTATCTGGACCAGCCCACGGCGGTGCAACAGTGGCTACAAACGGCTACTACGAATACTTGCCATCAGCAAACTACTTTGGGCCAGATAGCTTTGTCTTTCAGGTATCCGATGGCCGAGGAGGCGTTGACACCGGCACAATATCAATCACAGTCATAGAGGTAAACGACCCACCGGTAGCAAATGATCAATACCCTTCTACCCAAGAAGATAATGTATTAACTGGAACTGTAACTGCCTCAGATGTCGATTATGGCCCATTTGACACATTGGTATACTCGGTATTTACACCACCAATACACGGAAGCCTTACTATAACAACTAACGGAGGATTCACATATACCCCTGATACTCACTACAATGGTCCCGATAGCTTCGAATTTTTGGTAATAGATCAGTCTAACGGAGATCCACGTGGTGGTTCAGATACTGGATTAGTCTCAATAACAGTTGAGCCAGTAGACGATGCACCAGAAGTTGAAATACTATTGGATACATCAGTTCCATTAAAAGGAGCAATTGAGATACCATATCTCATAAAGGATAACGACACAAACCCTGCACCAGGCGTAGAATCAGATAAATGCTCAATAATAGTTGAGTTCTTCCACAACGGTCAGTGGCAAAATGCAACAATGGAGGGAAGAAGCGAACCAATGTTTGGGCTTGATGCAAGACCTGAAGGATTTAGACATAGTTTTACCTGGGACTCTGGAAGAGATCTACCAAATCAAATTGTAACAGACATAAAGGTCCGAATAAAAGCCTCAGATGGATTTGCATATGGTGGCTGGGCGGAGATTGGCCCGTTTACAATCAACAATACCTCTGTAGTCCCAATAAATGCAGTCTTGCAATCCGCATACAATCTAAGACTAAAAACAGTAGAAAGCCTACAGTCTGAGATAATGGAACAGTTATCCACAGGATGCAAGGACAGTGGAGTTTTAAGTGCCACTTGTAATATCCCTGATGAAGTAAAAGTATTGTGGATGCAAGCGGAGATGCACATGGAAAACTCAAGGAACACAGGAAATACTGTTGAAGCATTAAATGAACTAAAACTTGCAAAAGAGCTTTATGAACAGATACTAGAAATATTAAGTTCATAAAAATAAAAATTTATTTTTATATTAAGTCTTGTTTCTTTCAAGTAAGTCTTATTCAGAACATTTTAGCAATTTTTAGCCTTGGGATTTGTTATTGTAGGAAAGCGCCGAGGTAGGGATTTGAACCCTAGATCTCACAGGGAGAACGAGATTAGCAATCTCGCGCCGTACCAAGCTGGGCCACCTCGGCTTAAAATAATTCATTTAAGTTTGTTTTTAAATATATGGATAGTGACCTGCCTGGAAATGAGCAGAATAGACTACAAGGGAGGGATTCCCCCGTACTCGACCCTGCTACCCTACAAGCATTAAACGTCCTCCCTACCGTTGCTCCCTTCCGGGCCTGGCGGGATTCGAAAGGTGAAGGGTTTGTCCATCTCTTCCAAAATGGACTACTCCGCCGCCAATCCTGTAGGACATGGCTTCAACATCGTAGGGACTCCACCATGTAGGTATCCAACTGCTTTCCAGGCTTCGGCTCCTCTTAAGACGGCTTGAGGTAACAGGAGACGCCTAACCTCCCGGCCTAGTCTAATCCACATTAAATTAATTATATAAAAAGCTTACTAAAAAACAAAGAGCATATAAAATAATTAATTAAGATATCTAACTATAGGCTGTTTGTATGAAAACTGAAGGCATTATTGTTTTATCTGTTTCTTCTGCATTGTATGGATTTTCAATAATTCTTGTTAAAATGGCCCTAAATCAAGGATATTCTTCTTACAGCTTGATGTCTTCTAGGTCCCTTATCTCTATTCCATTTATGATTCTTGCGATGCTGTTCTTAAAGGGAAGGGTAGAATACACAAAACCTTTACCGTTAAAGGATCTTACAATCATTGGAATAATCGGAAGCGGTACGGCTATGATGACACTATACATAGGCCAAGCATACACGCTAGCAATCAATGCCGGATTTGTATTTAGATTTGTTTTCATATTCACAGCTCTGTTCTCCCACTTCTTGCTTAAAGATAAGATTCAAAAAGGTCAATATGCTTCCATGGGGATAATGTTTATCGGTATGTATCTTATATCTACAGATGGGAAGGCATTGAATCCTCATTGGG
>DUKX01000205.1:3740-5279 GCA_013329085.1 Methanofastidiosum sp.
TATTCATTTTTTTATATTATAGGGGGATAGAAATTGAAGGCCCTTTGACAGCAACATTATTCTTTTTAATGGGGGCACTTGTATCGGCTCTCCTTTCATATGTGATATTAGGCGAAAAACTTTCAAGTATAGGCTGGGTCGGGGGTTTGCTAATAATGACAGGGGCTTATATATTAATAAAAAAATCAAAATGATTGTAGTGCCTTTTCCATTCTAAGTAAAGCTTCTTCAATCTTTTTGTAATCAGTTGCAAATGAGCATCTGACAAAACCTTCTCCTCTGTCCCCGAATGCATCTCCTGGAACAACTACAACTTTTGCATTGTCAAGCATGAAATCAGAAAACTCTCTTGAAGTCATACCTGTCTCAGTTATGTTGGCAAAACAATAGAATGTTCCTTTAGGATTTATACATGAAACTCCTGGAAGTTTGTTCAGTCCATTTACAATGAGATTTCTTCTTCGCTCATACTCTTTAGCCATGTCAGCCACACATTGCTGCGATGATGTCAAAGCAGTGTATGTTCCTTCAAGTGCAGGGGTGTTCAAACATGAAACTGCATACTGGTGTATTCTTAGCANNGAGTTTGTGATTATTGTTTTATCATAGTAGTTTAAAAAACAGTCTGGCTTGTATCCATCAAAAACAATCTCTTCATAGGTATCATCAGATAATAAGTAGAGGTTATTGTCTTCACAGATATCTGCTATCATCTTATAGTCTGCTTTTTCAAGAACTCCGCCAGTTGGATTGGACGGATAATTCAAAACAAGCATCTTTGTTTTTTGATTTATCCTTTCGATGATGTCGTCTTGTGAAGGTCTAAAGTTGTTCTCTTCGTGTAATGGAAATCTAACGGGAATTGAGTCTGACATATAAGCATCATTTTCATAGCACAGAAATGTAGGGTCAGGTACCAAGACCTCATCACCTTTGTTCAGAAGCGCCATGAACGCAAGATAGACCGCTTCATATGCACCTGCGGTCAAAAGAATATTCTGGGGAAGCGCCTCGGCAGAGAATAATCGCATGTATCTATCAGAAATAGCTTTTCTGACTTTAAACAATCCCTGATTTTCTGTGTAGTGTGTAGATCCCTGATCAAGGGCTTTCTTTGCCGCCTCTTTTATATGGACAGGGGTATCAAAATCAGGCTCACCTATACCAAGGCTTATGACATTTTCAATTTTTTTAGCTCTTTCTGAGAGCTCTCTAATTTTTGAGGGGATGACAAGTTTTACTCTTTCTGCGACCATTTAACCACTATCCTAGAAAACTTTAATTAATTTTAAAGATTTCTATTAAATATCTCCATATTCTATATGTAGAATAATCTAATCGTATTTAATTTTAAAGCCTTTTGAGTTGTCAAAGAATATGGACTTGTTAAATACTTTCTTACAAGGGGAATACTTAAATAAAATCATAATAAATTAGGTTCATGGAAGATGTGGTAGAAAAAACTTTTGACATGGCATTTCTTATAGAAGATTTGAGAGAAATCTGGAGAAAAACAGCCCCTTTTCACAAATTGAGTGA
>DUKX01000088.1 GCA_013329085.1 Methanofastidiosum sp.
ATTGATATTAAAAAAGACAAGTTTACTATCAATGAATTTATTGATATTACCAAGAATGCTTATGGTGGTGATATTATTATACAACTAAAAGATTACTGTTCTTAATTGTTTAACCCTTTAATAAATTGTAATATGAGACAAGTATTTAATGAAAAAATAGAAGAATTCTTAAAGGAATTTTATCCTAAAATATCTAAAATGTTTAATGTCAATATTGGAGATAAACATAAAATTGAAGATATTATAGGAACTGCTATTATAGAATATCAAAAGAAATCTAAGAAGTAACCATTTATTAACGTCCCTGTGATGGAATGTAGACATATAGGCGGTGACGTGTTAAACCACTTGCTGAAAAGGTGTGGGTTCATTACCCATCAGGGACACAAACTAAAAATGTCGCACATCTATCCTAAATGAGCGACACAATATTTTTCTATTTCTTATACTGTGAGTACATTACATGCAGTATTAAAGCGTAGGGGGTCTCGGAATATTAACTCTAAAAATTGAATTGTATGGAAACATTAACAACACAAAAAGTAATTGAAATTACTTTAAAAGCAAAAGAAATGTTTACTATTCTTACTGGAAATCCAAATTATGATGAATTAAGAAGCAGGTGTTTCCAAACAATGAATGAAGGAATAGAAGAACTTAAAAAACGTGGAATAAGAATTGAATAAGTTACTTAACTCTTAAAAACTAATAATATGAAAAGTTTAAAAGAACAAGATGGTAAGCACTACCAAAAATGTACAGTAGTTATACTTCCTACTGAAGAAGCAAGTAGATTGTATTTAGATATTGCTAAAAATAAATTAGCAATGACTTCAGATGATCCTTATTATACACAAAATTTTGGTGGTGGAACATCTAATCAACAGCTTTATATTACATCAAATGAACCTATTGTTGAAGGTGATTGGTATATAAAGGATAATGAAATTCACCAAAAGTTATATGGTAAGACAGTTATACCTTCTGATGCAAGAAAGATTATTGCTACAACTGATACATTAAGATATGATACAGGTAAAGTAAGTTCTTCTATAACTTGTGGAGATATTCCTGTTTATAAGCAATTACCTTCACCATCACCGGAGTTCATTAGTGCCTTTATAGAGGCTTACAATGCAGGGAAACCTATATGTTCTGTATTAGTTGAAATGATTACTTATTATGTAAAAGGTAACTATTCTAATATCTGTGTAAGTTGTAAGAATGAATTTCATAATACAGATAAATTAGGATTTATATGTCCTGATTGTAGTTGGAAAATTAAAGTTGACAATCAAAACTGCATTACTATCCGCAAGGTAAAGGATAATTATACAAGAGAAGAAGTGGCATATTTCATTAGTGCTTGTAGTAGTAGCGTTTATAGCAAACTTCACGCTCAGGAAAGTATCAATAAATGGATTGAAAATAACCTTTAAAACAAACTTAATATGCATGCATTATATTATGTAATAAAGTCTGAGTATCATGCTAATAAAGGTGAAAGATACTTTAAGTTTGATCCAGCAAAAAATAGTGTACTCCAGATAATTGTATCAACCGGTGAAAAGAAAACTGGAAGACCCAATTTGAAAGGAACATACTTAACTTCCCGCATGGCTTTTCTGGGTAATTATATTCAGTATGACTATGTGAAACCTATTACAGAAGATGCTTTTTATAAGCAACTTGATAAAATGTACAAAAAACTTTTAAAATTTTAACAATATGTTAAACGAAAAATACACAATAGAATACTGCAAATCTCATCCTATTGCTATCAAGTAATAACATCATTCCTATTGCATTTTCTGTTGTAGCATGATAAGATACTGCCATCTGGTGATATAATCTCTCTGAATAAGCGTAGAGTGATACCTGTTCGATTCGGGTAATGGCAGCAAACTAAACAAAAGAAAATGACAAAGATATTTCATTTGTTCATGAGAGGTATGTGCTACATGGTTTCTTTGATGATGATATCATCAGGAATATATCATAGCATATATATTCTCTGCATTGCCGGTGCATTATTCGGCCTGTTAGTCTACACAGACAAGATAGACAAAGAATAACTAAAAAATAAAAAAAATGGAAAACAAGACAAAGTTTGCTTCCTTTGACGAAGTAAGAAATGCAATGCAAGACGTTGCCAAGAACCCCAGAATCTCTACTACAGAGATAAGAGCAGTAAAAGTATTTAGTACTGCTAACATCAAGACAAAGACACTCAAGGAAGGGCAGAAACAACACGTAATCGTCTTAAAGGACGATAAGGGTATAAACATACCCAACAGATTCACAAACAAACTCAGCAAGGATAATATTATCAAGATCAAGATCGCCGCCAAGCAGTTTGGGTGGACTCTTGAATTTGATAATAAACTCCAGCGTACCTATGTCAAGTTCTCTGGTGAAGATAAAGAGTTTCTTATCGTAAAGAAATTGTATATCTTCAATGAAGAAACCAGAAAGATACAATACTGCGTAGAAGATAATCTTATCTATGCAGTAGCAAATGGCAGTGACGGAAGAACAATTAAGAAATACCTTTCCCTTGAGATTATGGAAGGGTTAAGAAAGATTTCTAACCTCATTGCTAAACTGTAAATTAAAGGGAGAATTACTTTGTAGTTCTCCTCTTTTTTCATATATTTGCATAACGAATTACGCTTAATGCAGTGGCGGATAAGAAGCACTGCACTATCAATAACCACAAATGAAAATTAGAAGCACAAAACTTAAAATTACCACTACACCCGCCATTGTATTTAAGCGTGTGTTATGCAAGTGCGTTGGCTTGTGGGGTGGCTCGTTCTCTTTTTCAAATTTTTTCTTTTTGTGCGTGGGAAAATAATTCAATTATTAAATCATAATACTATGGAAGAAATAATCAACAAAGCAGCTGAATTGATACAGCCAATCAACTATGAACCGTTTGATACTGGCTATTATGTTGTAATGAACCAAAAAGATGAAGGTGGTTCAGACCATTGTATAAACTGTATAAAAGATGCAGTGAAAGCAGCAAGGAAATATCATTTTGAGCAAAGACAGCAAATAAAAGATGATTACGACAAGCTGCTTACAAAAGGAATTTGGAGAGGGAAAAAAGTAAAAGAGAAATATTCCCAATCGGATATTATGCGTTCAATGAGAAGTAAACTAAAGGAATATCCAGCGAAGGCATCTTTTACTTACGAAGGACACGACCCTGATTTTGGTGGTGGCCTTTCAGAACCTTGCTCTTGTGCTGAATGTGGCGAACCATTTCAATGCTCATTTACTCCCGATTTGGATGAAGCCAACCGATTACTTGAAGATATAAATGCAGGTGATTTATCCGATAGAAGAAAATGGGAATATGACATTGCATTTTATCACTTTGAATATTGTGATGATGATGTAAAAGAAGTTCTTGTTCAAGTTGCTAATTCAATCATTAAATCATTTGAGGGTGAGCAAAAAAAAGAAAAATTTGAAAAAGAGAATGTTGCATAACGGATGAGGCTAAGAAACGTAGCCTTGTAATCACGTTTCAAAATAGGTAGGAACTTTATTGGCTATGTTTTTTAGCCTTTGTTACCGCCAGTTAATTTTAAGTCAGATGGAAAAGGAACCATTTAGTATTGAACATCAAGTAGAATCTTTATGCCATAACGGTCTGCGAAAAGATGTCATTCACGAAAATAGTGCGATGGGAAAACTTATTTCTCAAACAATGCCAAATCATTCAATTACAGAAGCATTGGAGAAAATATTAAAACCAGAATACGCAAACACAGTATTTACGTGGCATCAAATCGTAGAGGCACTAAATAAACGTCATTTTTAATTGGCGGTAACTAATCGCTAAACGTAACACAATCATATCAATTATGATAAAACCCATTGAAACACAATACGTTTACAAAAAGCAAATCGGCTTCACAAAGCAGCAACAATCGAGTTTAAAAATACTTGAGGATTACGGAGTGAATGTAAATCAGTTTATACGCCAAGCGATAAAAGAGAAATTGCAGCGTGATTGGCCTACAATTAAGAAGAAAAAAGAAAAAACTAAATACAAATTTTAAATGAAGACAACAATAAAAATCAAAAACTGTAAGGTCATAGAAGATATGATAGTAGAGATAGACTACTATAATTCTATTCTTCTTGTTAAAGGAAGCAATGGTAAGGGTAAAACAACCTTTAAAGACATCATTGTAGGTATGCATCAAGCGAAGATGCCGTTTACTGAGCCAATAACTACTGGTAAGAATGAAATGATTATAGAAGCTATAGGTATCATTGGTGCTGATGGACAACAATACATAGCAAGACTTACGCAACAGAAAGGCAAAGATGCTAAGTGGAAGTTAATAGGTCCCGATGGTAAAGACATAAAAAAACTTGAAGAGTATCGTAAAGTATTCCAATATCAGGATTTCAATGCTGAGGAGTTTATGAGAATGTCTTTAAATGCTAAAGGCAAGGAAGACCAGAAAAGGTTATTCTTCTCATTACTTGATGAAGAAGTAAAGAAAGCGTATGAGATTGCTTCTCTTGAAGAAAAGAATGCTTATGATGATAGGCATCTTGCCGGTAAGGAAATGGAGAGACTGCAGAAAGTAGTAGATTCATTTGTTATCACCGATGAAGAAAAGACAATCATTGAGTACAAAGAGGAAAGTAAGAAGACTTATCAGGAATTATTGGATCAGAAATCAGCAATGGGTAAGACTATCTCTGATTATGAATATGCCGTTAAGGAAAAAGCAAGTTTACATAAGTTAGTAGATGATAAGATTACAATACACACCAGTAACATTAAGCGTATTGAACTTTTGAAGCAGGAACTTGCTATGCTTGAGAAAAGCACAAAAGACCTCTATAACGACATTACAAAGACACGTCAGATGGCTGATGCTATCATTATCAAAGAACCTCCTTTAACGCAAGAGTTAGATGCTCGCATTGCCAAAGGTAAGGGTATTATTGAAAAAACAAATGCTCTTGAAGCAAAGGTAAAAGAATATAATAATAATGTTGAGAGACTTAAAACAGCAAGTACTGAACATAAGAAGCATGATACTCTTGTAGAGAAGTTCAGAACAACAAAGTCTGATATTATCAAGAATAGTAAGTTTCCTGTTAAAGAACTTACTTGGGATGATGAGAAAGGTCTTATGTATGAAGAATTGTCTTTTAATGAGAAGCAGATATCTACAGCACAAGCATGGAGGATAGGAGCAAGGATAGCAATGGCTATTAACAAATGTCCTCTTTTATGTCTTGGTACTCTTAAAGACCTTGATAAGAAGTCTCTTAATGAGATTAAAACTCTTGCTAAGGATATGGGTTATACCGTTCTTTTGGAAGAAGTGTCTTTCGAAGAAACAGAATTAAGCATTGAACCTTTAATTGATTAATATGGAAAAGAAAGTTATTATCACAATAAAAGAAGATGGAATAAGTACTTTAGAAACTATGGGATTTGAAGATGCTATGGAAGTATTTGGTAGTGTCTCTTATGTAATGCAAAGACATCTTATTAGTAATTCAATTGATTTTCTAAATACAAATAAAAAATTAATAAATGCTGCAAATAAAAAACATAAAAGAGTTAATAGCAACTCTGCTGAAGGAACAGCCACATCTAAGAGATGATGATAAACAGCTTATATGGGCTGTATGGGAGCATGAAGCAGGAAGAACAATGGGAATAATTAGCATTGACCAATTCGTGTCTTATACGTCACCTGAGAGCATAAGACGATGCCGTCAGCAATTACAGCAAATGAGACCTGAGTTAAGAGGAGAGACCTACCTCAAGCGTCATGGGAAATTGGAACCAGAAGCAAAGAGAGAAGTACAGGATGAGAAGTGGAGTGAGATAGAAAAGATTAACGAAGATAGATTAGAAAAGCATTCAGAAATTTATAAGGTAATATATAAGAATGATAAGATTCCTGCTGATATGAAAAAGCAAGCGTTGGATTATATAAAAGAAATGGAAACAGATAATTGCATAGATTTTAATAAATGGACTTATACATTAGAGACTTCTTTTATTTGGAAATATACTAATCTTGGATATGCTTTTTGGGAACAATTAAATAAGTATCTTTAACTTTTTTAAAAACAATAATATGAAACAATCAAAAATGACTCGGTTTGAGCCGAGAATGAAAAATGGAGTACATGAATCTTTTACCGGACAACATGGAGTTCTTTACAAGTTCGATGTAGAATTTGACAATGGTGATATCGGAGAAGCCAATTCGCCTAATCAAACACCTAAATGGGTTGTTGGTAAGGAATATACTTATACTCTTGAATCTAATCAATATGGTAATAAAATAAAAGGCATGAAGATGGTTCCTGATGCAGGTTCTACTGCTCCTAATGCGAATGCCGGTGGTTATCAGAAGTCTCCAGAAGAGCAAAAGAGAATATCTATGCAGGTATCATACGAGATTGCTACACGTCTTACTACTGATAACATCGAAGGTATGTCAGAAGAAGAAGAGAAAAACTTTATATCAAAGTATCCATCAGCATTGCTTAAGCAGGGTATAGAAGCCCATGCAAATGAGTTCTGTGAATGGATAATGAAAGTGCCTGAACATTCCATAATACGTTCTAATGCCATAAGAAGAGCTGTTGAACAAAGGAGTATACCTCAATTTGAGATAACGTCAAAGACAAAGATTATAGAACGTGCAGAGGAGATTTATCAATTTTATCTAAAAGCATAAATATGTACGATATAGGAATAATATCCGTAAGTACTTCCTTGATAAAAAAGTTCATAAGCATGGGTAATGTCCTCGAGCATTGCCCTGCTTATATCTATGCTGTCAGCATTGGCAAAACACATAAAGAAGAATCTCTTCCTATGCTACAGGGTTCGTATTTTGAAACAGGATGTATAGGTAAATGCGCCAATGGTAGTGGAGTATTTGATTTGCCAAGAAAGAAACTTACTAAGAAACAAGAGAATGAAAATAGATTAGCAGAACTTAAAGGATTACCTATTCCTCATGTAGGAGAGAAGAAGATAGCACATATACGCATAGATGAACGTATAGCAGTATTCCACCAACGGAAGAATGACTATGGTCTTATCATAAATGAAAATAACACTCAGATTACTATTCTTAAGAGACATCCTCATTTCAAAGACTGCATTCTTAAAATCATTATGGATATCGGTCCTTGCTTCATGGTTATTGATGGTATTCCAACGCTATTCAATATTGACCTTAAACTTACCGGTGATATTGCTTTCAAATGGGGTAATGTATCTAATATGGATCATACTCAGATGAAGATGTACCATGAGATGATACACGACATAGACTTTGAACTTAATCCTCACCTACGTAATATCTTTGATGAAAATATAGTATCTCTTATTAAAGCAGGTAAATATGTCAATGCTTATTGGGTATGGGACTATGGTGACACAGAAACGGTGATAGAAAGAATTATGCCTTACCAATGGGATGCTATAAGAAAGGCAGAACTATATGAAGACATAAGAAAGACTTATAGTTTTGTAAAATACTATAATGAGCATGGATGGACTACTAATCCTTCTTATGACAGGTGTAGCAAATGTCCTAAGACAAAGGAAGAGTGTCCTGCTAAAGAAACAATACAAATAATATAATTATGAATAACTTAATCTTTGTAGATATTATCTACAATATATGTAAAGAATATGACCTTAAGGTAGGATACCTTTATGAAAA